>JALUUP010000001.1 GCA_027021285.1 Bacteroidota bacterium
CACTTTGTTGAATTCATCCTGGAAATTGTCCGTGTAGAACGGCCCGACCAGCTTTAACCCCAGCGAGGCATAGAACCCGCCAAGGCGATAACTCAGGCGGGCGTTTGCGAGGTAGTCCGGGAAGCCAGCGATGCGGTTTCCACTCAGGTCGCGGCGTATTGTTCGTTTCTCGCCGGTCCGGGGATCTTTTTCACGTATATACACGATATAACGCTCCAGCGTGTTGCGGCTGTACATGCCGTTGGCCTCCAGGCTGAAGTGGGGGAGGAAATGCCACGTCACTTGCCCTTCCAAACCTGCATGCAACGTTCGCTCGGCGTTGCCGGTTATCGGCTGGCCGAAGCGATCCACCTGTCCGCTCTTGATGATCTCGTCGTCGAAGTCCATCCAGTACCCGTTGATGATGAACTGAAGCGGACCGGCGTTGTAACCGGCGCCGAGTTCAATGTTGGTAAGGGCTTCGGGTTTCACCAGGGGGCTCGTGAAGTCAAAACCGCCACGCTCATTCATCTCGAATTGAGGGACAGCGCCGCCGCTGGATTCCGCGGCGTCGTAGAGGGTCTTCAAACGCGGCTCGCGCGAGGTGCGCGAAACGTTGGCATACAGATTCCACTCCGGCGAAATGTTAAAGTTGATACCCAGCCGCGGGTTGAGAAAGTGGTAGGTTACGGTCATGTCCGTCCCGACGTACTTCTCATCGAACAGGAAGTAGCGATTGAACACGTACTGGAGATTCAGCATGATGTTGAGGCGTTCGGAAAGGCGATACTCTTCCCTCGCGTAAAACGAAGCAATGTCCTTGCCGCCCTTGTACTCGTAGTAGTGCCGGTCGGGATCGAGCTCGCTCGGCAAGTTCTCCGCCCAGTTGATCCTGCCCCAATGGAGGGAGCGGTGGTAGCGAAGCTCGAGGCCGGTCGTCAGTTCTCCGTTTTCGTGCCGGTAGGTAAGGCGGGGAAGCCAGCCGAACTGGTTGTTGTCCACGTATGCGCGGATGATTGGGCGGCCGGGATTTTGTACACCGGAAAAACCGTACTCGTTTGTCATGCGAAAATACGATGTGTCCGTCCAGCCGGTGGCGTCGTAGTCGAAGAACCCGGAGCCTCGAACATAGAAGAAGGCATTGTTCAGCGTGAAGTTGTCGTTCAATCGCCATTCGTGGAGCAGTTCGAAGTGGGGCTGGGAAAAGTTCTCGATTTCCTGGGGCCGGCGTTCCGCCTTGAACGTGTATCCGTTCTCATCCGCTTCCCAGTAGCTGTAGTTTTTACGCCGTTCCGAACGGTCGCCGATCGCGAATTTCGGCACGCCGTAGTACGCGAGGCCGTCGGCCAGCGGGCCGCCGTACACGTTGATACGGGTGCTCATGGTTTCATCGTAGCGGGTGGCGGTGAGGTAGTAGCTGTTGAATTCCGTCCAGGCGTTGTCGCGGTATCCGTCGCTGGTGATCCTGGAGAGCCGGCCGAAAAACGTGTAACGGTTGTCGACCAGGCCGGAGCCAACCGCGATGGCGTACCGCCTGGTGTTGTAACTGCCGATCCCCGTGGAAAGGCTGATCCCCTTGCGATTCGAGAAATCCCCGGTGACGATGTTGATCGATCCTCCGATGGCGGGGGGGCCATAGAACGCGCTGCCCGCGCCGCGCTGCACCTGGATCTCCTCGGTGCTACCAAGGAGATCCGAGAAATCCAGCCAGTACACGTTGTGATCCTCGGGATCGTTCTGGGGGATGCCGTTGACCATGATCGCCAGCCGCCGCTGGTCGAAGCCGCGTATGCGCAAATAGTTGTAGCCGAGGCCGTTGCCGTTTTCCGAGTAGAACGTGGTGGAAGGGAGATCGGAGAGGAGCACGGGAAAGTCCTGCACCGTGCGGCGCTCCTCGATGTCGCGGCGGGTCAGGTTGCTGTACGTGACAGGCGAATACCGTTCGCGGGCGCGATTGGCGGAGACCACGATTTCCGGGCCGGGAAGCGCGACAGAGCGCAATCGGATACTGAGAACAAATCCGCGTTTACCTACGCGAATTGTTCGTTCATCCGCCTCGTAGCCGACGTAGCTGGTCTTGAGCCGGTATTCGCCCGGCGAAATGTCGCCGATTTCGAACCGGCCGTTTTCGTCCGAGGTCGTGCCGGGGCCATCAGGTAAAATAAGCACGTGGGCTCCGATCAGGGGCAGGCCGCTTTCAGCGTCGCGAACCGTGCCCACGATGTTCTGGGCCTGCGCTTCGCCGGCAAAGAAGCATGAGAAAATCAAGAATAGAATCGAGAATCGAAACATGGTGAAACTCCTTTCCTGAAGGTTCCTGATTGCTCGATCCTGGCTCGGTGGCACGCGTGCCGACCGTAACGAGGGAATGATGTTGAAGGGAAATTCCGGAAGAGGATCAGGTGAATTCCCTTTCCCTACGCCGGTATTATCCGGGTCAGGTTCGACGGGTATGCTCTCAGCCGTTCCGGAGAACAGCACCCCGAGTGAATCTCTTCTTAATCTATGTTCCACGAATCACATTTGCAAGAACGACAAGTGTGGATACATTGACCGCCGCCGTGTATCTTGTAATATCAGAGACCGGAAAACAGACGAGGCATGAATATGCAAATAGGATTGATAGGTCTGCCGTATTGCGGAAAGACGACATTGTTTCAGACCATGACCGGCGTCATGCTCGGGTCCGACCAGCTTCACAAGCGGGAGGCGCGGCACGGCATGGTGAAGGTGCCTGACGACCGGGTAGAACAGTTGGCGAAAATATTCAAGCCGAAAAAGATAACCCATGCCACCATTGACTTTATTGACGTGATCGGTTTGGAAAAAGGCGACCACTCCTCGACCCAGTTCACGACGAGCTTTATGAACGCGGTGAAAAACGCCGACGCGTTGATCCACGTGGTGCGGATGTTTCAGGATCCGGCTTTACCGCACCCTGAAGGGAGCATCGAGCCGTACCGCGACATCATGATCGTGGAAACGGAATTCCTGCTCAGTGACATGGGCATTATCGAACGCAGGCTTGACAAAGTGCAGAAAGACCTTTCCAAGACGGGAAGTTCGGAGTTGAAACGGGAACTTCCTGTTCTGGAACGATGCCTTAATCACCTGGAAGCCGAGCAATCCCTGCGGACACTCGATCTCACGCGGGGGGAAGCCAAGATGATCCGCGGCTACCAGTTGCTGACGCTAAAACCGATGCTGGTGATATTGAATCTTCCCGAGACGGAAATCGCGTCCGCGGAGAAGATCATGGAAGACCTTCGTCCCCGCGTCGCCGGGAGAGGTATCAGCATCGATGCCGTATTCGGCAAGATCGAGATGGAAATGGCGCAGTTGGATCAGGAAGAAGCGGAAGCGTTCATGAGCGATTACGGTATCGGTGCATCAGCCTTGAAGCGGATCATCCGAGCCGCATACGACCTGCTGGGGTTGCAATCGTTCCTGACCGCGGGCGAGGAGGAGTGTCGTGCCTGGACGATCCGGAAAGGAGCGACGGCCGTCGAGGCAGCGGGAGAGATCCATACGGATTTCTACCAGAAGTTCATTCGGGCGGAAGTCGTTACTTTCGATGATCTCATGAAGTATGGAAGTTATGCCGCGTGCAAGGAGCACGGCGCCTGGCGCCTGGAGGGAAAGGAGTACGTGGTTCAGGACGGCGACGTTCTTATCATCCGCCATGGGTGATATATTTCCACTTTATCCGATCTATTTACGCTTGCCTCTGTGAACAATCGTAGCCGACGCCTGGCATGTCGGTGTGATAACGACCTGGTTGATGCTGACGTGTGCAGGCCGTGAGGCAATGAAGACCGCTGTTTCAGCAATGTCGTCACCGGAAAGGGGTGTCATGTCCTGGTACACGTTCCGTGCTCGTTCTTTATCGCCGTGAAAACGCACGACGCTGAATTCCGTGTTCACCAGTCCCGGGTCGATCGTGCTGACGCGAATCGGCGTGTCAACGAGGTCCATCCGCAAACCCTTGGTGATAGCGTCCACTGCGTGCTTTGTGGCGCAGTACACGTTGCCCTGGGGATACACCTCGTGGCCCGCGATGGAACCGATGTTGATAATGTGTCCGTGCCCGCGTTCCACCATCCCCGGCACCACGGCGCGTGTCACGTAGAGCAGACCTTTCACGTTTGTATCGACCATCTCCTCCCAATCGTCGATCCTGCCTTCGTGCAGTTTGGCGAGTCCACGGGCCAGGCCTGCGTTGTTGATGAGAATGTCGATTGCGTCCCACTCGACGGGAAGCGCCTCGATCGTCTGTTCGACACTTTCCCTGTCCCGGACATCGAGAGGTACGAGGTGGATGAGCGCGTTGTACTTGTCCTGGAGTTGCGTTGCGAGTTGCTTGAGGCGCTTGCGGCGTCTCCCCAGGAGGATGAGCCGTGAGCCCCTGGCCGCGAATTTCCGGGCGCAAGCTTCTCCGATACCGGAAGTGGCTCCGGTGATGAAGACAATTCTGTCCTTGATCGATGGCATAATGGTATAGCTGTCCTGATTAAGCGGTTTTTACATGTCATGTACAATATACGCATTCAGTAGATGTCAGGAATGGTTATCCGGGTACGGTGCGACATGTAAAAAAGCCCGGCAGTGGAAGCTACTGCCGGGCTTTTCCAGACTGATGGAGACTACTTTGAAAGCACCAGTTTTCGCACAATACTTCCTTCTTGTGTTGTGAGACGGTACACGTACATACCGCTTGGCAGATCATCCGCGACCAGGCGCACGTCATGCACGCCTGCGGGTTTCCTTCCGCGAAACAGCGTCATCACCTTGATCCCGAGGGGGCTGTACAAGGAGAGATCGATGAACGTTGCCCGGTCCAGCATAAATCGGATCGTCGTAGTGGGATTGAACGGGTTCGGGAAGTTCTGTTCAAGCTGGATCCCGTCCGGCGAAGGCTGGCGGAAGATCGCGGAGGTCGTCGTCTTGGCGCAGAAGAGGCACCCTGCTCCCGAGGCAACGGTGTAACTGCTGCTCGAGGATTGCAGCAGT
>JALUUP010000002.1 GCA_027021285.1 Bacteroidota bacterium
CTTCCCCGGCGACACCAACTGCGCAGGCGCAGGTGCCGGTGGAAAACACCACATCAGTAGCACGAGCACAGCGCGAATGAACAGGGTGCGTGATGTCACAGAACCGGAATGAGTGAAAATGAGACGGCTGTTCCGCTTGATGATCGCAACCCGGGACCAACCAGTGCGGAAAGTCAAAAAATCCATGTGTACCCCAGGGACACGGTGACAATGACGTGCACGGCCAGGATGAGAAACATGATAATACTGAAAGGAAAATGCACGACGTGCCAGTAGTGGAATATCGATCTCGCGGTGTCCAGGAACGCGATGCGCCGCATGAGCAGCGACTTCGAGCGCGCGATGGAAATGATTTCCTTGAGGTGGTGAGCGGGTATATCGGTTTTCCGGAGATGATGTTTGACCTTTCCGATACGCGAACGGCGACGGATGTCATCCACGAGAAGTGAGCCGATAGCCTTGAACACGGAAGGATGCGACTGATATGATTCCACTTCGCTGATATGATTGATCATTTCCATCGTGTCGTCGTCAAGGTTGTACGCGCGCCGTAATTTTTCCTGCATCCTCCTGTTTTCCTTGGCGAGATCATCAACGGTCAACTCGTTTCCCTCGATCGTCCGGGGGATCTGGGTGTAGATGTACCGCCCGAGCAAACCGCTCAGTGCAACGAAGATCATGCTCCAGGCGGCGACGGACACGATCCCCCCGAACTTGAACGTCGTGTGATAGAGAACCAGCGTCGGGCCGAGAAGACAGAGGAAAATGTGAAACTCCAGCCAGTGCTTGATCTTGCCCATGAAACGAAGTCGTCTGATTCGCTTTCGGGAAGAATAACTGGCCACGCCGATGATCATCATGGCGGAACCGATGACGCCCAGACCGTGACCGTAGAGACCCGTAGGCTCCCAGTTTTCCCAGTAGCGGGCGTCATTCTCCAGGCGCTTCTTTTCCGCCATCAATTCATCCCGCGTTTTTCCCATCGAGCCCAATCCTTCGTCCATCAACTCGAGCTCTACCTCGATGTTGGATATTTTCGCGTCAAGATCGGCCCGCTGGTTGTTCAATCGCTCCTGGCTGCTCGTATAGTACGCGAAACCGTTGATTCCGACGACCGCCGCCGTCCCGATTCCAAGGACAAATAATAAAGTGATGTATATTGTATGAACCTGTTTGCTCATCAGCGCTCGAATTGCGGGTTCCTGAACCTGATCCACTTGCTCACAAGATACACATGCGGTTCGTGGTCTTTCAAGCAGAACAAATATTCTCTCGGAAATAATTTCAAACGAATAACAAGGTTTTTTACCGCCTTGTCCCGGACCCTGAAGGCGCCGGAACCATGTGACGGTTCGCCGTCTCGGAGGCAGTCATCGTTTTATAACCCAGCGGGGAACGTATTCGTTTCATATCTTGTATTGATTCTATGCGAAACACATGATTTTTCACAAGCACTTCACGAAATCCATGGAAAGCTTTTTCATTTTTCTCGTATTCGCCATCCTCGTATTCGCCACTGTTATTCCATACATGCGCCACGTCAAGAAGAAAGAAGCCAAGGCGCGTGAGTCGGCGGAAAAGGGCAAGCTCCACTCCGGGGGGCCGCAAGCCCAGCACCCGCACATCGACGTTTCCCGATGCATCGGCTGCGGAACCTGCGTGGACGCCTGCCCCGAGGGCGACGTGCTGGGCGTAATCGCCGGGAAAGCGGCCATCATCAACGGCCACAAGTGCATCGGCCACAGTCTCTGCGCCGACGCCTGCCCGGTAGGCGCCATCGAGATCGTCATGGCCGCGCCCAGCATCAGCGCCGACATGCCGGAGCTTTCGCCGGAATTCGAAACCAACGTTCCCAACATGTTCATCGTCGGAGAGCTGGGCGGCCTGGCCCTGATCAAGAACGCCGTCAACCAGGGACGCGACTGCGTGGACGTCATCGCCGATCGTCTCGAGAAGAACGACTCTTCAAAGATGGATGGCGCTGTCGATGTCTGCATCGTGGGCGCCGGTCCCGGGGGTATCAGTGCTTCCTTGCGCGCGATCGAGAAAGGACTCAGTTACGTCACGCTCGAGCAGGACCAACTGGGCGGAACCGTGGCCAAGTATCCCCGCCAGAAACTTGTCATGACCAGTCCCGTCGAGTTTCCCATGTTCGGAAAATTCAAGAAGCTGGAAATCACCAAGGAAGAACTGCTGGAATTCTGGAACACCGTGTTCGAAAAGGCCGGCCTCAAGGTCAACACTTCGGAACGGGTCGAAAACATCGTCCGGGACGAACACGGCATTTTCACTATCACCACCGCGAAAGGCGAATACAGGGCGCGCCACGTCATCCTGGCATTGGGACGCCGGGGCACGCCCCGCAAACTCGGCGTCAAGGGCGAGGACCTGCCTAAGGTCATGTACAGCCTCATCGAAGCCGACGCTTACACCAACGTCAATATCCTTGTCGTTGGCGGCGGCGACAGCGCGGTCGAGGCGGCCATGGGCCTGGCCCACCAGAAAGGCAACAAGGTTACTCTCTCGTACCGGAAGGACGCATTCAGCCGGATCAAGGAACGCAACGCACAGCGAATCCAGGATTGCATCGACGAAAAACTGATCGAGGTGATTTTCAACTCGAACCCGGTCGAGATCACGGAAACGAGCGTCATCCTCGACGTGCAGGGTGAGAAGCGGGAAATACCGAACGATTACGTGTGGATTTTTGCCGGGGGTATCCCGCCGAATTCGTTCCTGGAAAAAGTCGGCATCCATCTCGGTCCGCGGGACTTGACCAGGGAAGCGCAGGCGGAAGCCAGGAAAGCCGCGTAGAAACGGCCCCTGGACTCATCGCTCTTCGGCTCAACTGCTGACGGCATCCACCGCCGCCCTGACGTGTTCCGGCGTTGTGCCGCAACATCCACCGATCAGCGTGACGCCTTTCGACGTCGCGCTTAGGACGAAGCGGGCGAAATCTTCCGGCGTCCCCGGATACGAGAGCGTTCCGTTCACGATGTTCGGCATGCCCGCGTTGGGCTGCACGAGCACAGGAACGTTTTCAACGCGGGGAAATTCCCGAACCACCTCTTCCATCAACGCGAGGCCTTCGCCGCAGTTCGCCCCCACGATGTCGGCGCCGCGCGCAGTCAATTCACGCGCGACAGCGTCCGCCGTTTCGCCGAACGGAGTGCGGACGCCACCCGGCGCAGCTTCGAACGTCGCCGTCACAGCGACCGCTTCAGCGCCTGCGTCGCGGGCTCCCTGCAATGCCGCCAGCGCTTCCTGGAGCGAGGTCATGGTCTCGATGAGCACGAGGTCCACTCCTTCCTCCACGAGGAACACGACCTGCTCACGGAACATTTCGATTGCGCGCTCGACAGCCAGATCCCCGAACGGCTCCAGGATGCTTCCCAGCGGACCGACCGATCCTGCCACCAGGGCTTCGTCTCCCGCCACGGAACGCGCCAGCGCTACGGCCCGGCGGTTCAGGTCTTCTACCAGCCCTTCATGCCCGTGCGCAGAAAGGCGGCCACGGTTCGACCCGAACGTGTTGGTGGCGAGGACTTCGCTCCCTGCTTCGCGGTAGTCCCGGTGAATACGGGCAACGACTTCGGGCCTTTCAAGAGTCCACAAGTCGGGAGCGGGTTTCGCTTCAAGTCCCCGGCGCTGGAACTCGGTCCCAAGAGCGCCGTCGAAAAAATGAATCTTGCCGTCGAACAGGTTTGCCGCTTTCATGTCCACCCGGATTACACATGCACAACACGACTGCCGTCATGCATAATACAGAGATTCGCACTGTCGCCAAACCGGAACGGATCGCGTCCTTTTCTCATTGCACCGGATGGTGTATGTTATCTGCAACCGGATGATACGCCAGTGACTGAAACGAACCAGATACTGCTCTCCATCGCCCAATGCGTCGAACGCGGGAAGGTAAACCGCGCTTCGCCCTATCCGCCGGATCTCCGGGAGCGGGACGGGGCCGACGAGCTTGTGCGGCGCGCCATCGATCTCGGACTCGAACCGCAAGCCATCCTCACCGAGGGCCTGATGGCGGGCATGAGCGTCGTCGGGGAGGAATTCCGCGCCAAGAGGATCTTCGTTCCCGAGGTGCTGATGGCGGCCAAGGCCATGACGGCGGGTATGGAACATCTTCGCCCGTTCTTCGCCTCTTCGCAAGCCACTCACCGGGGCGCCATGATCCTGGGCACGGTGCTGGGCGACCTCCACGACATCGGGAAGAAGCTGGTGGGCATGATGGTGGAAGGAGCGGGCTGGGAAGTCATCGACCTGGGCACGGACGTGGCGCCGGAGGACTTCGTCGCGGCGGTCGAGCGCCGTCCTGACTGCGTGGTGGGATTGAGCGCCCTCCTTACGACCACCATGATGAACATGAAGGAAACCGTAGCGCGCCTCAAGGACGCGTATCCCGAAACGAAGATCATCATTGGCGGAGCGCCGGTGACCGGCGCTTTCGCGCGGGAAATCGGCGCGGATGCCTACGCGCCCGATCCGCCGGGGGCGGTGGATTTCCTCAATTCCACGGCGGCGGAAAAATGACCGCGCATTTCGACGCGCACGACGACGAATCCCTGCTTCGCGAGATTTCTGTCTCTCCCGCCAGTCTCGATCTGACCCCGGAATCCATCGAACACCGCATCGGTTACGATGACGGAAAAGCGCCGGACAACGTGCGAATCGCTGTCGAAGAAATGCTGACATTGCTCGACAGCGCAGATCCTTTTCGCTGCGGATTCCGTATCATCGAGCCCGGACACGTCGTGTTTCATCCCGATCGAATCCTGTGCGGCGGGGTGACATTCGAGACCGGGTCGATCATCGGCAGGGGCCTGAAAGGCTGCACGGCGCTGGCTCTCCTGGTCGC
Source organism: Bacteroidota bacterium (assembly GCA_027021285.1). Classification (GTDB taxonomy): domain Bacteria; phylum Bacteroidota; class Ignavibacteria; order SZUA-365; family JAADGX01; genus JAADGX01. The sequence goes on from JALUUP010000002.1 coordinate 4,868, forward strand.
TTCCGCAGGGAAGGGGTTGAGCGAACGCGCCCGGCTCATGATGCTCGAAGGCCGGGAACTCGCGGGATACGTTCTCGACACGATCGCTTCCGAATGCGTGGAG
>JALUUP010000003.1 GCA_027021285.1 Bacteroidota bacterium
ATGACATATCACCACGCGCCGTGCCCCTACGTGATTCATCCGTACATGCCATATCACCATGCGCCGTGCCCCTACGTGACATGTCCGCACGGTTACCGCGAATACAAACAATCGCGTGAAAATGGTTTGGCATGACCACAAATTCATCCAATTCGATTTCGGATCGTATTTCGGCGGTTTTCATCCATTCATCGACAACGACACGCCCCATATCATTTAATCGCATTTCGGGGCGCAGGGACAATCGATCGGATGCGCCAATAATTTCCCCAAACAGGCATTCCCGGTTTTGCGTACATATGGTTATGAAATATGCGCCCGCATTGGAATAATCGTATCCTTTCAATCGGATGGAGCGGCGGTTACGTTTCATCCATTTTCCCCGTTTGCGCCTCGCACGTACAGACCCTCTATCCGGCTTCTTCATCATTCCTTATTCATCACCATGATCTTCTCTTATTTGCCGTCCTTCCTGTGCGGTTTTAAAACCACTTCCGGCCTCTTCAGATGAAATTCAACTTCGTATAGTCGAAGCTCGACGTTCTGAACCGTGGTCAATGCATAATGGAGGGCGTTATCCGCCTCGCGGCAGATGATCAGCCCATGCACTTCGTCTCCATCCTCCGCAAGATGTTGTTTGACCCACCCGATGTAGCGAAGGAGTTGTCCAACGGTTTGGTCGCTGGTTTGGTTGCGCTTCAACTCGACGACGAGCCAACGTGGTTTCTTTCGGTGCTTTGCCAGCAGGTCGATGCGGCCCACATCACAAGGGTACTCGTACCCGGCCTCATCGTCGCCGGGTTCTTTGTAAAGTGCCCATTCACGGCTGAGTTCTATCTTGTTCCAGTTGTCGCGGAGAAATTCATGAAGATGCCGTTCCAGTCCGAACCGTTGTTCGTTCTCCGCCGAGATGCCGTCCGGCGTCAATCCGGTACCTTCGCCTTGCAATTCGCCAGCTTCCACCTGGTCCAGGTACCACCAGATCGTATCCAGTGTCCAAAGATCGACATCGAGCCTGTCTCGAAGCTGAAGCAGCGTCTGGTTAACCTTTACGTACCGGCTGCCGAACGATTCGCCCCGGTCGAATTGCGGCCAGATACCAAGCCGCTTCATGTTCGCTTCAGAGCGGTTGTTCCATACTCCGTACCGGTCGGGCTGCGTAACCATGAGGATCGCGGTGGCCACGTTCTTTCCCATTCCCGAAATCATCTTGATGCTCTTGTCCAGCCTGCCAGCTACGGATTGCCTTTCATCAACGAGAATTGCGAGCGCTTTGCGAAGCTGCTTCATGTTGGAGCACATACGTGGTCCTTGACGGTGCAGGCCGGTCCAGTGGCGATTATTTTCAATAAGAAGAAAGCTGTAAAACTCTTCTTCTGTAATCCTAGTCACATGTTCTGGCGAAAAGACCGGTTGAAATCGGGCTAGTACAGCATCACGCGGTTCCAAGACCTCTTTGAAGATTGGTGTCTTCTTGATGTTGGCAGCGGCCTCCCGGAGCTTCCCAATCACCTCTGCAGGAATGTATTGATCCATTTATGTACCTCACTCTACGGCATTAGACAGCATATCCGCGATTTCCTTTTCCATCTCTCAATGTGAAGCGGGTAGTGTTATGGAAAGAGACGCCAAAGTCCCGCTCCAGCTTTGTTTCCAGAACTCCCTTTCCTTTTCCATTCCACTTCCTGGCGGTTTCCAGCACCTTTTGCTTGGCAGGCCAGTACTTTGTTCTCTCTTAACTATCGACCTTTCCTTCCTGCCTGCGCCAGGTAAATGTTACAGAGAAAAAGCCTGATATAACCAAATATCTTTGCATATATTATACCATGTGCTAGAAAAAAACAAACGGAGATCAGATCCCCCTGATTCTGTACCACGTTCCAAATCACATTTTCATGTATCGCAGCCGCCGGAGAGCTCCGGGATATTATCTAGCAATAACCATCTCCATACGGGCAACACGAGCACGCTGACACCGGCAATCTGAAGCTTTCGTTCCTGGTCATACATAAGCGCTGCGCCGGATGCAAGGTCGAGGGATTTGCAGGCTTCGACGAGTCCGGCGATTTCGCGCTTTTCATTGCGCTCGTTCAACTCCCAGCAGACCTGGAGGGCGGATCCAGGCTTCGTTCCTTTCTTGATCACAAAGTCGCACTCGTTCTTGTTCTTGAACTAATACAGCTCCAGTTCGCGGCTGAAAAGCTCTATTGCAACGACATTCTCAAGGAGCCTCCCCCTGTTTTCACTGAAAGCGCGCCCCAAAACGGTGAACCCTGTATCAGTGAGGTAAATCTTTTTCGGATTCATCTTCCTGCGACGCGGAGAAAAAGAGAATTTCTCCTTCGCGATGATGAAAAAGGCCTCGTTCAAATAATGCAGGTAATTCGAGATCGTCCGGTTGTTTAGCTCGTGGTTCCTGGCTTCATTCAGCATCGCTCTACCGTCGTCCATGGTCCGTGGTCTGATCCGTCGATTCGAAAATCAATTCAACATCCCGCATCGCCCCTCCATTTTGCTTTTCCTGTCTCCCTTATCTACTTTGAAAGCCGGTGAATACATGACGAAAAAGAAAAAAATCCTGGTCGGCGTTCTGGGTTCTCTCCTGGCGATCATCCTCTTCGGATTGGCGGTCATGTACTACCTGCTGGTAAAGGGTTTCCCCGAAACAAACGGTGAAATCGTCTTGAGCGGCTTGCACAACCCGGTTACGGTGTACCGCGACCGCAACGGCATTCCTCACATCATGGCCGAAAACGAAGACGATCTCTACTTCGCGCAGGGCTTCGTCACCGCCCAGGACCGGTTTTTCCAGATGGACATCGCCCGGCGGTACGGGCAGGGTCGCCTGGCCGAAGTGGTGGGCTCGGTGGCGCGTCCGCTGGACGTGCTCATGCGCACTATTGGCATTTCGGATCTCGCCGACAGCCTCTTTCCACGGCTTGACTCGCTGTCGCGGCGGTTTCTACGTGCTTACGCCAACGGTGTCAACGCCTACCTGGCACATAACGCCGGAGCCTTACCCGTGGAGTTCGACGTGCTACAGTACACGCCGGAGCCCTGGAGGCCGCAGCACTCCGTCATCATCTCGCGTCTCATGGGGTGGGAACTCAACCTTTCCTGGTGGCTGGACCCGGTGTTCAGCGACATCGTGGCGCGTCTCGGGCCCGAGAAGGCATTCAAGATTTTCCCCGGTTTGCCCGCCGACCTCGTAAAGCCGGCCGTGGCTCCCGCCGTGCTCAGCCAGGCCACGAAACCGATTTCCGAGGCCATGGACGGACTGCGCAAGGTGTTCGGCGCCACGGGAGCCTCGTTCGGATCCAACGCCTGGGTGATTTCCGGGTCGCGGTCCGATGCGGGCGCCTCCATCCTTGCCAACGATACCCACCTGCTCCTCATGCAGCCGGCGCGGTGGTACATCGTGCACATGAACGCCCCCGGGATCAACGTGGCGGGCTTCTCCATTCCCGGCGCTCCCGGCGTGGTCATCGGGCACAACAACGACATCGCCTGGGGAATGACCAACCTCATGAACGATGACGCGGATTTCTACGTGGAGCATGTCTTTCCCGATTCCACGTATGAATTCAAGGGTAAACGGCTTCGGCTCTCGGTCCGGCTCGACACGATCCTGGTCAAGGACTCCCTGCCGTATCCCCTCGTCATCCGGCGCACGGGCCACGGCCCTCTGATTTCCTCCGTGTATTCCTCCGATTACCTCGCGGGTCGCAAGCCGCGCGCCACGGCCCTCAGCCTGAAATGGACCGGCTATGAATTCTCCAACGAGTTCCTGGCCTTCTACCGTGTCAACCGCGCCCGCACCTGGGAAGAATTCACCGCAGCATTGAGGACGTTCGGGCTTCCCGCACAGAATTTCGTCTTTACCGACCGCGCCGGCAACATCGGGTTGATCTCGGCGGGAAACCTGCCACGGCGCTCCACGCGGACCGCCCTGTTTCCGACGCCTGGCTGGACGGGCACGAACGAATGGCGAGGCCGGGTTCCGTTCGAACGCCTGCCCCGCGTGTTCAACCCGGACCGGGGATTCATCGCTTCCGCCAACTACAAGCCCGAACCGGAGCCACCGTATTTCATCAGCGACCTGTGGGAACCGCCTTCACGCGTGCGCCGCATCGAGGAATTGCTCTCGAACCTGCCCGCCCTGACCGTGCGGGATTTCCAGATCTTCCAGCAGGACCAGTACTCCCGGTTCGCAACCGAAGTGACCCCGTACATCGTGGACGCGGTGTTCACGCAGAAGAACCGGTCCGTGCCAGCCACGCGCGCCATGAACATCCTCGCCCGCTGGGACGGAAAAATGTACCCCGGCAGCAACGCGGCGGCGATCTTCAACGTCACCGTCCAGCACATTTTGAAACGAACATTGCTGGACGAGCTGGGCCCGCGGCTGCTCTACCAGTACCTCTTTCTCCCGACCTTCGCCTTGCGGAGCCTGCCACGCCTGCTGTCCGATACGACCACCACATGGTTCGACGACACGCGGACGGCTACGATCGAGACCCGCGACGATATTCTCCGCCGAAGTTTCGCGCTGGCGCTGAACGATCTCCTCGATCGCTTCGGTCCCGACATGGACCGCTGGAAATGGGGCAAACTCCATACGCTGACCATGAAGCATCCCCTGGGCGAGGTCGCCGCCCTGGCGCCGGTCCTCAACATTGGTCCGCTGGAGACAGGCGGGCACGGCACCACGGTCAACAACGGCTCGTATTCCCTGAATGAACCATACAACATGACCATCGGTCCCTCCATGCGGTTCATTATCGACATGTCCTCGCCGGATTCGTGCATGGTCATTCTGCCCACCGGCCAGAGCGGTCATCCGATGCATGAGCATTACGCCGATCAAACGAACCTCTGGCTCGACGGCGTGTACATCACGCTGGAATCGAACCCGGATTCCGTCCGTCGGCGGAGATGGGACAAACTGGTATTACAA
>JALUUP010000004.1 GCA_027021285.1 Bacteroidota bacterium
AACGACATTTCATGCCGCCCGTGTACGCACATTGGCAGAGACCGGTGTCCCCGGCGGCATTTCGCTTGCCTTAACGATATCAATCCCAAAACCGTTGTCCAGGCGATTGACCGCCTCCTGGCCCCCGATTCACTCTGAGCGTTTCTTGTTGCTCATATCGAGGAATGTTACATTTGTACATGATCGTGCTTCAAACATCCCGCCTCTCTCAACTACCAGAATTACGATAACCATGAAACTCCAAGATGAAGATGCCCTTGAGTACCACAGTGGAAAACGCAAGGGCAAAATCGAAGTTATTGCCACGAAACCCTGTGCAACACAACGTGATTTATCGCTGGCATACACACCCGGCGTGGCCGTTCCCTGCCTGGAAATCGCCAGGGATTTCAACAATGTTTTCGAATACACGGCCAAGGCGAATCTTGTCGCCGTTGTCTCCAATGGCACCGCCGTCCTTGGGCTGGGCGACATCGGTCCGGAAGCGGGCAAACCCGTCATGGAGGGAAAGGGCGTCTTGTTCAAAACATTCGCGGACGTGGACGTGTTCGACATCGAGCTCCGAAGCAAAGACGTGGACGAGATCATCCGGACTGTCCAGGTCCTGGAACCGACCTTTGGAGGCATAAACCTCGAAGATATCAAGGCGCCGGAATGCTTTATCATCGAAGAAAAACTCAAGGAAACACTCGATATCCCGGTCTTTCACGACGATCAGCATGGCACGGCCATCATCAGCGGCGCCGCCTTGCTCAATGCCTGCGAGCTGGTTGAAAAAGATATTTCCGAGATGCGCATCGTCTTCAACGGGGCCGGGGCATCCGGGATTGCCTGCGCCAAGTTCTACGTGCGGCTCGGCGCCAATCCAAAGAACATCATCATGTGCGACAGCAAGGGCGTCGTGTACAAGGGACGCTCCGAGGGAATGAACCCCTACAAGGAACAGTTCGCCTCGGAAACGAGCGCACGCACACTCGAGGAAGCGCTTGTCGGCGCGGATGTCTTTACCGGTGTGAGCGTGGCGAACGTTCTTACCCGGGACATGGTTCGATCCATGGCGGACAACCCGATAATCTTTGCCATGGCAAATCCGGACCCGGAAATTACGTACGAAGCCGCAGTTGCAGCCCGCAAAGATGTCATCATGGCCACCGGTCGCAGCGACTACCCGAACCAGGTGAACAACGTCCTCGGATTTCCATTCATTTTCCGGGGGGCACTGGACGTCTATGCACGTGCCATCAATGAAGAGATGAAAGTCGCGGCAGCCAGAGCCCTGGCGGCATTGGCCAAGGAAGAAGTCCCGGACTCGGTAAAACGCGCCTACGGCGCCACGGACATGAAGTTCGGGCGTGAATACATTATTCCGAAGCCTCTCGATCCGCGTGTTCTCACATGGGTCGCACCGGCGGTGGCGAAAGCCGCCATCGACACCGGCGTCGCTCGCAAAACCATAGATGACTGGGAGGAATACCGGCGCCAGCTCGACATCCGCATGGGGAGATCCAAGGAGATCATGCTCCACGTATTCCGGAAAGCCACGAAGGCGCCCAAGCGAATTGCATTTCCGGAAGGCAGTCACCCGCGCATCATGAAAGCGGCCGTGCTTGCCGCAGACGAAGGCATTGCCTCGCCCATATTGATCGGAAATGAAAAAGAAATCCGCGCAACCGCGGAGGAACACGGAATCGATCTTTCCAGAGCAACCATCGTTGATCCGAAGAGCTATTCCAAGACAGGTGATTACATCACGGAGTACTATCAACTTCGGCAACGGAAAGGTGTTTTGCACGTCGAAGCCTCCAAGCGCATACGCAGCAACCGCAACTACTTCGGGGCGATGATGGTGCACAAGGGAGATGCAGACGGTATGATTTCCGGACTCACCTCCCATTATCCGGACACAATCCGGCCGGCCCTGGAGATCATCGGAAAGGATGAACGTTTCCAGCGAGTATCCGGGTTGTATATCATGACAACAAAACGGACCTCGTACTTCCTCGCAGACACGACCGTGAACATTGATCCATCTGCCGAAGAACTGGCCGATATTGCCATCTGCGCCGCGGACACCGCCCTGCAATTCAATGTCAAACCCGTGGTGGCGATGCTGTCGTTTTCGAACTTCGGCTCGACTCCTGCCGAGTCCTCTCTGCGCATGAGGGAAGCGGTCGAGATCGTCCGCCGGCGGCGCCCCGACATCGTGATCGACGGGGAGATGCAAGCGGATACGGCCGTAGTACCGGACATTCTCGCGGAAACGTTTCCGTTTTCGCTGATCCAGGGAGGCGCCAACGTGTTGATCTTCCCCTCTCTGGACGCCGGAAACATCGCTTACAAGCTGCTCAACCGTATCGGAAACGCGGGAGCTATCGGACCAATCCTGATGGGCCTGAAGAAAGCCGTTCACGTGCTCCAGCGCGGTGCGGACATCAACGACATCATGAACATGATAGCAATCGCCGTCATGGACGCGGAGCGAAATAATAAAACGTAAGTTTTTTCTTCAAAAATGGAGCGTATAAAGCGTTTCCCCGCTTAACGTCAACTTTTTTTTGCAGAAATTTCCGCAGAAGACGTTTATCACAGGTATATACTTGTTGACAAGTTGAATTTTATTTCACATTTTTATTTCACATATTGATTACCCCGTAATCTCCCGGAGACGCAACAGCGATTCACATGACCTATACGTTCAAACTTTTTTCATTTTCAAAAAATGCCATTCACTGAGAGTCAATATTTCTCATACAGGAGGAAATTATGATGCAGAAGAGTCGGATCAGCCTCATGCTAATGTTGATGGGGGTTTTGTTTCTTGCATCCGGGGTCCTGCGTGCGGCTACTGTAACCAGCCAAGCAGATGGTAATTGGAACAATACAGCAACGTGGGACACCGGCACCATCCCTGCCGCAGGTGACGTGGTGATTATTGCATCTGGTGATACAGTTACAATTAACGTGACAACAGCTACTCTAAAATCCATCACCGTCCAATCCGGTGGAATGTTGGATTTTGCCGCGGGGGGATATACTCTCAATGTTGGCTCCTCCGGGTTGGGCAGGTATGTAACGGTTCAAGGGACCCTGACCATTAATAACGCGGGGATATTAGCTACATCTGGTGCGCCGATCGAGATTTCCGGCACCTGCACGATCAACAGCACCGGGGGCGGTATCGATGCTTCGTCCTCCAACATGACGATCCTGTCGGGAGGAACATTGACAATGACCGCCGGCGAGGCATACTGTAACAATCTCAATTTGAGCAGTGGCGGGACCCTTAATGCAGACAATGGAAGCGGCGCGATATACATCGCAGGAAACGCGATCGTCAACGGGGCGGTCACTACTACCGGAACATTTTCGTCCAGCAAGGTACTCGACGTAACGGGTGACCTGACGGTTGGAGGAACCCTCGGTGTCGGCGCTGCCACGTTCGGCGCGAATTATGTCGTTTTTGGAACAATTACATTAAGCAGCGGCAGCACCGTGAATTATCGCAGTTCCGGTTCCCAGACCATTGACAATTCTTTGACATACAGTAACCTCACTCTGTCGAACAGTGGGACAAAATCGATCAGTGCAGACCTGACCGTTGACAATTCCATGACAATTTCAGGATCAGCGGTTTTCAGTAATGCCTCATACGATGTAACCATCGGCGGAAGTCTGACGAATAATAGTAATCAGGCTCAAACTCTGGGTACTGGTTCATACACCTTCACTGGCACAACAATCAGCGGTTCTGGAACGTTGGATTTTTCATCAGCCACTGTGTCGTTCAGCGGAACGAATGTGACACTGGGTGACGGCTCGAATGGTAACGGCAGCCTGACGTTTGGTTCTGTCACATTCTCAAACGCAAACGTTGCCATTACTATAGGTGCAAACAACTATTCCGGTACTGTTACGTTCAGTGGTGCTGTATCCGTTTCTGGAACGAACGCAACTCTCACCGTTTCGAGCGGCACAACCTCCTGGATCAGTTTGACCATGAGTGGCAGCAGCTCTTCTGCTTCTTTTTCCAATACATCCGGAGGTAATTCTTTTTCTGGAAATACCAGTTTCGGAAACAGTTTGAATATTGGAGCTGAGTTCGACGTGACTGGTACAACTACTGTAACAGGTAACTTGACTATCAGCAGCAGTACTGGTCCCAGTGACAACACGAATACATTCACCGGTCTGGTTTCGGTTGCCGGACCTACAGTTTCCATCACGGGGACAAACACTCTCAATGGCGGTTTCAGTCACACGAGCTCCGATGTCAGCTCCAGTTGCGCAATCAGCGGAACGTTCAATGCTTCTGCGTCCGGAACAACAACGACAATTAATGCAGTAACCGTGACTCTCGCAGGAACTCCGTCGTTTTATAATCTTACAATTTCCAATTCATCGGGAACGTTTTCGACAACGGCGAACTTTTCCATTGCGAACACTGCGAATTTCTCCAAGGACCTGACTGCGACCGGTTACACCATCACATTTGGCACCAGCGCTCCGGCTTCGTGCATGTTGGGCGCTGGTGAAATCATCGGGACGGTTAGCCGCACGCTGAGTTCAAGTTCCGGCGCGTATGATTTTACCGGTTCGAATACGGAGTTCTATATTCCCGCCAATGAATTTAGTTCAGGTAATACCATCACCGTGACGCTCGTCAAATCCGCTCCCGATGCCCAGGCGGTCAAGCGGTACTACGATGTTGCAAATACAACCGATGCCAGTTACCAACCTAGCGCTTCGGCAAGCTTGCAGCTTGAATACGATGACGGCGATCTGAATGGAAACATCGAAGCCAATTTGAAAATGTGGTACGGTGACTACGGTACAGCAAGTGAAGGCCAGTTCTCTCTTTTGAGCTCTTCCCTGGTCAATACGACGACGAATATCGTGTGGTATAACTTTACAGGTTCTTTCAATTTCAAATGGCGCTACACGAT
>JALUUP010000005.1 GCA_027021285.1 Bacteroidota bacterium
CGTTCCATCCATTTACTTAGAGAAAGTGTACATGGCTAAAAAACAGAAAAATTTCAAAGTTAAAGATCTCTCCCTGGCGGCTGCGGGCCGGAAGAAAATCGAATGGGCCGAATCCCGCATGCCGGTTCTCATGTCCCTGCGGGAAAAATACAGCAAAACGAAACCGCTCAAGGGTTTCAAGATCGCGGGATGTCTTCACGTGACCAAAGAGACGGCGGTCCTGATCGAAACACTGCGTGCGGCGGGAGCAGAAGTCTCCTGGTCGGGGTGCAATCCCCTTTCAACCCAGGATGACGTTGCGGCGGCCCTGGCCAAGAACGGCGTTTCGATTTACGCGTGGCACGGTATGTCCGTGAAGGAATTCTACTGGTGCATCGAGCGGACGTTGGACTTCAGGCCAAACCTCACTCTCGACGACGGCGCGGACCTGATCTTTACCATTCATAACAAGCACACGGAACTCATTCCTGAAGTCCTGGGCGGTACGGAAGAGACCACGACCGGAGTGCATCGCCTGCGAGCCATGGCAGATGCGGGCGCGTTGCGTTACCCCATTATCGCGGTCAACGATGCGGAGACCAAGTGGGATTTCGACAACGTTTACGGCACCGGCCAGTCCACGCTCGACGGCATCCTTCGCGCGACCAGCGTCTTGCTGGCAGGTAAGAATGTTGTTATCGCGGGGTACGGGCACTGCGGACGCGGGGTGGCCATGCGGGCCCAGGGCATGGGCGCCAACACGATCATCACCGAGGTGAAACCCACCGCCGCTCTCAAGGCGACGCTGGAAGGCCATCGCGTCATGAAGATGGACGAAGCGGCCAGGATCGGGGATATTTTTGTCACCGCTACCGGCGTGGAGGACGTGCTCGTCGGCAAACATTTTCGCGTGATGAAAGAAGGCGCCATCGTGGCCAATACCGGTCACTATGACTGCGAGATAAATCTCAAGGACCTGGAGAAGATGAAGAAGTCCAAGAAAGAAATCCGTCCCAACTGCGAAAAATACGTGCTGAAGAATAACCGCTCGATCTACGTGCTGGCCAAGGGAAGACTGGTCAACCTTTCCGCTGCCGAAGGCCATCCGTCGGAAGTAATGGATATGTCGTTCGCCAACCAGTTCATGGCGCAATTGAACCTTGCCAAGATGGCAAAAAAAGGAAAGCGGCTTGAGGTCGGCGTGTACGATATCGATCCCAAGCAGGACCAGGAGATCGCCCGGCTCAAACTGAAGACCATGGGCATCGCGATCGATACATTGACTCCCGCGCAAAAGGCCTACATCCTGGACTACAGCGCGGGCACCTGATTGTCGTTTCACGACGTGATTCGAGCCTCGCATCGCGAGGCTTTTTTATTGCATCATGGAGAACGAAAAGGGGGCGAAGATTGAGGGATCCGGATGCTTTTCACTGACGCGATTTTCGAATGTAGCAGTGAATTCACTACATTTCATCAAATCATGCAGAAAACAGCAGTGAGATTGGCATGCAAGGCGAAAGACTGAGAACGATTCAAAGGATTTCGTTGGGTATCCTGCTACTCCTTGTCTGGGTCGTGTCGGCTTCGGGCCAGGACACGATGAACAGCGGAACAATCGAAGGAATATGGCTGGGAACGCTGAGGGTCTCCGGGGTGGAATTGCGCCTGGTGTTCAGGGTACACAATGATTCAAGCGGGATGCCCGCGGCGGTTCTCAACAGCCCCGACCAGGGAGCGAAGGACATCCCTGTGGAAAAGGTAATCGTGAACGGGGACAGCGTTCGGTTTCTGGTTGCCACGGTGATGGGCGAGTACGTGGGGGAATTCAACGAGGACCGGCAGGGCATCCATGGCGAGTGGAGACAGGCAGGCATGAAGCTGCCGCTCGGCCTGAAACGGGTGGAAAAGGCGCCGGAGCGAAACCGTCCACAGGAACCAAGGCCGCCGTTCCCGTACCGCGTGGAGGAAGTCACGTTTCAAAACAACGTTGACAACATCACCCTGGCCGGAACATTGACGGAGCCGAAGGGAGAAGGACCTTTCCCGGCGGTCGTCCTGGTAACGGGTTCAGGGCCACAAAACCGCGACGAAGAATTGCTCGGGCACAAGCCTTTCCTTGTCCTGGCCGATTACCTGACCCGCCGTGGAATCGCTGTGCTGCGCTACGACGACCGGGGCGTCGGGGAATCGGGTGGAAGCATGAAGAACGCGACCTCCGAGGATTTTTCCCGCGATGCCGAAGCAGCTTGGCGATACTTGCGCACACGTACCGAGATCGATTCGAACCGAATCGGGATCGCCGGACACAGCGAAGGCGGGATGATTGCGGCCATGGTAGCGGCCCGAAATCCCGGCATTGGTTTTATCGTGATGATGGCGGGCACCGGCGTTCCCGGAGAGCGAATCCTGCTCCGCCAGGCCGCACTCATCCTGGAGAAAAGCGGTCTCTCGCCACAGGCCGTCGCGTTGAACAGGTCGATCCAGGAGAAGTTTTTTGCTGTTTTGAGATCGGAGCGCGACACCTCGATGATCCGGCAGCGTTTGCGCAAGGTGTTTCTCGATGTTCTTTCGTCGACCCCTGACACCCTCAAGAAACAGCTTGGACTCAGCGAGCGTCGAATTGACATGCAGGTGCGGCAGATGATGTCGCCCTGGATGCGTTTCTTTCTGTTCTACGATCCCGCGGATGCACTACGGAAGGTTCGGTGTCCGGTGTTGGCCGTCAATGGCGACAAGGACTTGCAGGTGCCGCCGGACTTGAACCTTCCCGCTATCGAGAAGGCTCTCCGTGAAGGTGGCAACACGCGTTTTCAAATCAAGAGATTCAAGGGGTTGAACCACCTCTTCCAGAAAGCTGAAACGGGATTGCCGGCGGAATACATGAAGATCGAAGAGACGTTCTCGGAAGACGCGATGCGTTTTATCGCAGACTGGATTCTGGAAAAAACCGGGAGAGAAGAATGAACAGCGCTTCCGGGCGCGGGCGCTATTGATCGGGAAGGTAACGGCGCAGGAGGATTTTCTTCATACGCTTCAGGGGGAAGCGCTCCCGGTCGAAGAAATAGTTGATGGCGATGCCATCGAAAATCGCTCCCAGAAGACGCGCTTCGAGCGTGGCGTTTTTTACTCCCAATGCGCGGAATATCCGCGCATACTCGCTTACCATGCGCTCGTAGTATTCCAGCATAACCTCCTTGTACCGCAGGACGATGCCCGGTTGGAACATGAGCCCCATGTACAGTTGCCAGAACGTTTCGTGCTTGAGAAGCATCTGGTAGTAATCTTCGATGAGATTGGCGAGGTAGGCGGCGGGGTCGGGGTCCGCGGAGCCCGCGGTTTCCCGTTCCATGATTTCGAAGCCCTGCCGGATAATGGCTTCCAGCAAGTCGTCCTTGCTTTTGAAATGCGAGTAAATGAGACCCTTGGAGATACCGGCTGCTTCGGCGATCATCTGGATAGACGTGCCGTGAAATCCCTTCTTGGCAAAGAGTTCCAGGGAGCGGTCGAGGATTTTCTCCCGCGTGTGTGCGCGCATGGCCTGGAATTGTTCTCGTGTGCGGGGCGTCATGGTTTCGCTTTTTCGCGTGTCATGAAGATATTGCTTTACCGCCGGTTTGGCCGTTCCGAAAAAATGATTACCTTTGACTGACCGTCTGGTCAATGAAACAATATACGGAGTGTTCCGTAACGACGAAAGCGTTTTAACCAATGAAAAGAAGAAGCATGATGTCTCGCATGTTATTTCTGTCCTGTTTGCTGGCAACGTCGTTGTCCGCCCAGACCGCCGAGGAAATCATCGCGCGGGCGGAGGACATTATTCGTGGCAAAACCAGCCAGGGGACGTTCGAGATGACGGTGGTGACGCCGGAGTTCACGCGCACCATGGTCATGGAATCGTGGTGGGTCGGGACGGAAAAATCGCTGATCGTCATCAAGTCGCCGAAAAAGGAGGCAGGAAACAAGTGGCTGAAGATCGGCAACGAAATGTGGAATTACCTCAAGGCCACGGAAACCACGATCAAGATACCGCCGTCCATGATGCTCCAGTCCTGGAACGGGTCGGATTTTACAAACGATGACCTTGCCCGGGAGTCCAGCTACAAGGTGGACTATACCGCCACCATCGTCGGGGAGGAGGAAATCAACGGCGAGCCGTGCTGGAAAATCCGGTTGGATCCAAAACCCGAAGCGGCGGTGGTGTGGGGCAAGATTTACGGCTGGGTGCGCAAGAAGGATTTCATTTTTTCCGTGGTGCAGTTTTTCGATGAAAAGGGCAAGCTGATTCGTTACATCGTGTACTCGGATATCAAGACGATGGGAGGAAGAACCCTCCCCACCATCTGGACCATTTACAACAAGGTGAAAAAAGGGCATCGCACGATATTCAAGATTCTCGACATCAAGTTTAACATCCGCATACCGGACCGGATATTTTCATTCCGGGAACTTGAACGGGGCGACTAATCGTGAAGCTCATCATCAAGCTTGCGTGGAGAAACCTGTGGCGTAATTCGCGGCGAACGATCATCACGATTCTCGCAGTGACGTTCGCGACATTGTTTTCCATCGCCATGCGCGGTATTCAGTTGGGCACGTACGAGGAGACCATCAATTTTGCCGTGGGCTTGTTTTCCGGTTACATCCAGATACAACATCCGGATTACCAGGAAAGCCCATCCCTGCACAAGAGCTTCGTGCTCGACAAGAAGCTTCGAACCACTATCACGAGTATGCCCGAAGTGCGCGGCTATGCGCCGCGCGTGTACGCCGACGGCCTGGCCAGTTACAAGAACACCTCCCTCGGTGCCGTCATCTTCGGGGTGGATCCGGAAAAAGAACGAGCCGTGACAACGTTCCCGAAGAAAATAGATCAAGGCCGATTCATACGCGGCGCCAATAGCGATGAAATCGTGGTGGGCTACAAGATGTTGCGGAATCTCCGCGCCAAGGTTGGCGACCA
>JALUUP010000006.1 GCA_027021285.1 Bacteroidota bacterium
TTGAACATGACATGTCCCCCGCTGCGACTGACCAGGACGAGCGGGATTTTTTCCAGCGGTTGCTTGGTAAACGCATCGATCACCGCTCCCTCCACGGTGATCGACGTCTGACTTTCTTTGGGTAAGTTTACTCCCGGAACATTCCCCCCGGACACAGCAACGAAAGCCTGCGCTTCCAGCGGCGACGGTGAATCCCCCAAAAATTGATCGCGATAATTTGATGCCGAGGAATACGCAAAATACTTTTTTCCTGCACGTAACTGGACGGTGAACTTCCCCTGGTTATCCGTCTTGACGACAACTTCTGCATCCAATGAATCGCGCTCCCGTAGTGACAGGGAACCGGGTGAACGCAGAGAATCATTCCCGATCGGAATAAACGTA
This sequence comes from Bacteroidota bacterium, assembly GCA_027021285.1. Classification (GTDB taxonomy): domain Bacteria; phylum Bacteroidota; class Ignavibacteria; order SZUA-365; family JAADGX01; genus JAADGX01. The sequence continues at coordinate 385 of JALUUP010000006.1, forward strand.
TCCGACCGGAAGAATCTGACCGTCGCTCCCGCAATTGGCTTATTCAATGTATCGCGCACCACTCCCGTCATCGTGACGGACGAGGACAGAACCGGAATGGTGTTCAGAAAATCAACCTGCGTCGGATACGTCGTGTCTCTTACGGTAACAACCGTGGAACGGAAGAACCTGTCCGCGTTGGGATACCACCGGTATCCATACCCCTGCCGTAAAGCTTCGGCGCCGACATAGTACGACCCGGTGGCAACATTCGAGACCGAATACACGCCCGAGGAATCGGTCCAGGCCTGATAAATAAAGTCCGGTTCGTTGATGTTGAATAGTACAACGTGCGCATATCGAACAGGCTTCCCATTGGTCGCTTTAACCAGTCCCGTCACGGAGCCGGTTTTCCGCGCTACCAGCAAGCGGAAGACCTGTTCGGCGGCGCGATGCTTCCCTCCTGCTTCGTTCGCCTTGATACGCACTTTGTGCACACCAACCACCGGATGGGGCCAGATCAGAATTCCACTCGATTGTCCAATCACCATACCGGGTGGACTCGAGATCAGGCGGAAGGTCACCCTTTTTGACGTGTCCGGTGCAACCGCTCGTACGTAGTAGATAAACGGGCCGGAACCGGATCTGAGGTTTACCTTCGGGGGTCGTGAAATGATGACTACAGCGTTGCCAGGGGCCACAAGTTTCGCCGAAGCTTCACGGCTGGGAGGACTGCTTCCATTTTGCGTAAACGCCTTCACCACGTAATAATACCGGATACCGGGAAGAACACCGAAGTCTATAAAACGGAGCCTTCCTCCGGCATGAACGGTCGCTACTTTCCTCGTGTACTGCTTGTTCAGATTCGTACTGCGAAAAACACGATACTCCACAACACCCGACGTGGGACTTGGAGACCACTGAACGACGATTGCACGAAGAAACCCGACTGCGTTGACTTTCTTCGGAGGCGCGACCTGTGCAAAACCATCAGGCGATACCCAAAGAAGGATCAGGAAAAACGCAATATGGAAGATTCTTTTTTTCATGTACGTCTGTCACTCACGGCAACTAGTATCATTAGTACAAGATACGTACCAAAAGTTTAATCGCTCAATACTTTCAAAACTCAACGGAAAAAAGACCACAGATAAAATAACGCCGCTATGGCGGCGTTTCTATAGCGTCATGCGTTATTATAGCGTCACTCTATACCCAGTCTTTTCATCTTTTTCAAAAACGTCGTTCTTTTTAAACCCAGCCGTCGTGCCGCTTCCGCCTTATTGCCCCCGCTGAGGCGTAATACTTCAATAATATAGGAGCGCTCGACTTCTTCGAGCGTTCTTGTTGTATTGCTGCTGACCGGATCCCCAACTGGCACCGGCACGATCTGTTCGTCTCCGCCGAGATCAACCTGTATTTGAATGATCTTTTTAAAATCTTCCGGTTTTATGACTTTCCGATCACAGAAAATAAGCAGTCGATTGATGACATTTTCCAACTCTCTCACATTGCCCGGCCACGGTTGACGCACGAGCAGGTTTACGAGCGATTCCGAAAATGTCGGAGCTTCTCGATTCATCTGCAGACTGTATTTCTTGATAAAATGATGAACGAGGAGCGGTATGTCTTCGCGGCGCTCGCGGAGTGGCGGCACGAATATTGGGATGACATTCAACCGGTAATACAAATCCTGCCTGAACCGCCCTTCCCGAACTTCCCGTTCGATTTCCGTGTTCGAGGCGGCAACCACGCGAACGTTGATTTCACGAACTTTCGTTTCTCCGACCCTCCGGATTTCACCTTCCTGCAAAACACGAAGCAGTTTCGCCTGGAACGACGGCGAAGTATTCGAGATCTCATCCAGGAAAATCGTCCCCCTGTCCGCCTCCTCGAACAACCCCTTTCTATCCGAAGCCGCACCGGTAAACGCGCCCTTCGCATGGCCGAAAAGCTCGCTCTCCAGAAGTGTTTCCGGTAGAGCGCCGCAATCAACGGCGATGAATCCCGCATCTTTTCTTCTGCCCTGGTAATGAATGGCCTTCGCAACCAGTTCCTTGCCGGTCCCGCTCTCTCCCGTTATCAATACCGGACTGTCGGTCCTGATCGCTCCTTCCAGGGAACGGTACATCCTGCGCATCGCGGGGGCGTTACCTATAATATTGGCAAACCCGAATCGCTCCTCCACTTGCCGGCGCAAGGTGATATTCTCTTCCTTCAACCGCTGGTGCAAGCGGGCGTTTTCGATGGCAATCGCCGCCAGGTTGGCAAACGCCTCCAGGAAAGCCAGATCCTGCCTCTCATCCAGGTACGGAGCCTTGAAACTTTCCCTTCGATCGATGTATACCGTCCCCACAACGTTGTTCCGCGACCGCAACGGAACACAGATGATGGTGGAGATACGGAAATTCCTCACCGAGGCCCGGGCCTTGAAGTCGTCATCATCCAGGGCATCGTTCACTACCAACGGTTTCCCGTACATGAAAACATCTTCAATGATACTGCGACTGATCTCGGTGGCGTCCTGTATCGTTTCCTGGTCAACGTTGCGCGCGACCTTGAGCATCAATTCCCCGTCCTCCTTGAGAAACACCATTCCCCGCTCTCCATGCATGGTCTCGATGGCCATATCCAGGATCTTCGGCAGAAGAGTCTCCGGGTCAAGGATGGAGTTGACCGTGGCCGCGACTTTGTACAATGTTTGGAGCGCGCGATCCTGCAGAATGCCGATTTTTACCTCCCGGGGGTGCCGGAGGAAACGGGCGTATTCACCCGTGATCGTGGCATGGGATGGAACGTCTTTCAGGAACCGTTCCCGCAAATCGACATCCGGAATCGTGTCCGCCTTTTGCTGTAGGAGATCGTATGCCTTGCGCAGCGTCTCCGTCGCTTCGCCGACCTTGTCCACCGCCTGGCAACAGAACGCATGTTCAAGCATCACTTCTTCTTCCGGCCACTCGATGTACACGGTTCGTTCGAGGATCTCCATGGCCGAAGAGGAAGCCCCATAAGCGGCGTAGGCCTCGTCCAGCGACCGATGAATGCGCGCCTTGAGAATGAGACCCAACACCTGCAATGAGACGTTGTTGCTCTCCAACGATTTCCTCGCGAGTTCTTCCGCTTTCTCCAAACCCCTCCGCAAATCCGTCTCGTGTTTCGCCCGGGAGGCGATAAGAACGGAGGTAAGAACAAGGTTGTTCAAAACATCATCGTCGTCAATTTCAGGAGCCAGGTCCTCGGCGGCGTGAAGACAACGCTCGGCCTCGTCCAGGTTGTCGCGGTAGAAATGAACCAGCGCTTCGTTTTGTAAGTTGCCGGCTACCATCGCCGTATGATTCAGTGCCCGCGCGATTCCCTGCGCCCGTGTAAACGAATCGAGCGCTTGTTCATAACGCCCCGTGTCCACGGCGAGAAATCCAATGTTTTCCAGGCACCGCGCTTCACCTACCCTGTCGCCGGTTGCGCGCATGAGACGAAGAGCCTGGCGCAAGTGTCGTTCGGCTTCTGCAAAGCGCCCCATGGTCAGCAACACCCTGCCGATGCTGACTTCGGCGTTGGCCTGTCCCTGCAAATCCTTTAGTTCCTGGAATATCCGGTACGCTTCCTCCCGGACGTGCAGGGCCTCTTCGTATTGCGACATGAGGTACAGGGCGACACCGAGATTGCCCAATGCACGCGCCAGGCCGTAACGGTCTCCTTCCTGCGCAAAATATTGACGCGCTTTTTCGAAGTACTCTTTCCCCTTTTCCGGAGAGATGCAGAATGTTGCGGCGAAACCCGCGTTCAGCAGCACGTTGGCCGCCGGTCCCAGCGCCTCTTCCTTCTCGTACATACCGATGGCGTGCTCGTACAACTCGATGGCGGAATGGTAATTCCCTTGCCGGTAATCGCTGAGGCCCCGCTGAACCAGGGCTTCGGCTTCGCCGATCACGTCGCCGATTTCGCGCGCGCGTTCTTCCGCCCGGCGAGCAGTGCGCACGGCGCGCTCGATCATGCCAATTTTCCCGAAATTTTCCGCCTGGCGATTCAAGATGCGAACCAGATCCCGACGTCGATTCGTCTCCTCGAGGACATGGACGAGTCTTTCAGCAATTTCAGCGGACTTCTCGAATGCACCGGTATGATGATAAACGTCGAGCAGCAATTCCGCCGCGACGGCCCACTCGTCGTTGGTCTCCAAAATCGTATCGAGCACGTGCGAGAGAATCGGTTCCGCATCTTCGTACCGAAAAGCATCCATGAGTTTCCGCGCGGCCTTGACGTATAATACAGGGGCATGATCTCCCAACTTCTCGCTCTGGCGGCCGGCCTCCAGAAGCGACTCCGCATCAGACCTTTCACGCAGGACGCTGAGCAAACGTCTTCGCAGTGATTCGATGATATCGCTCGTACATGTTTCCAGGCTCACGGTGCGGGCAAACTCATCACGGATTCGAATCTGATCGCCGCTTCGCACAAGGAACCCCGCCGACAGCGCTTCGGCAACGTCATCCCACCGAAACTCCACCCCGACGAGTTCCGTTAACACCCGGAAAGGAATCCCGGACTCGGTAAGCGCGACAAGGCGCACGTACTC
>JALUUP010000007.1 GCA_027021285.1 Bacteroidota bacterium
TCTAAAAACACGGTTCAAATATTGTATTGTAAATCCGAGGCGGGCGGATGACGCAATTTCATCCAAATTCGCAGATTGCTTTGGGCTTCGCCCTCGCAATGACTGGTTCTTAGAAGTCCCTATCAATAAATGTTTCTGAAAACGTGGTATGATCGCAGAAGCGGGCCAGGTGCGCTCATGGTCGCACAAGCACTTTCCTGACTTCCGATCCGACGGGCGACTGCAGGTAGATGAAGTATACCCCCGGCCGTGTTGATCGCGCTTCCCACGTGACGGAATGTTCGCCGTGTTCGAAAACACCATCGGCAAGAAGAGCCACGTTCTTTCCCCGCACATCGACCACGCGAATAGTGACTGGCACTGCGCTCTCCGTTCCTACTGAAAAAGCAACAGTGAGATTTTCTCTCTCTTTTGCCAGGGGATTGGGATAACCGCCAAGCAACGCGACGCGTCCAGGCGCCGTCAAAATGGTTACGTTTTTTTCACCGAGAATACTCTTTTTCCCATCCGTATCAACCTGTCGAAGCCGGTAAACCCATCGCCCCGCAGGCACGTTCCTATCGATAAACGTATAGCGCGCGGATTTGTTTGTTGTCCCCCGCCCCTTGACAAATCCGACAGTCGACCATCCTTTTCGCTTCCTTTTCCTCTCGACGGCAAAACCGAGATTTCCCGTTTCCGTTGCGGTGACCCAGTCGAGATAAACCATCGATTCGACAGCTCTGGCCGAGAAGCTCACCAGTTCGACGGGAAGGGGTTCGCCGTTTTGCTTGACTTTTTGAATATATACACGACGACCCGAGCGCATATCCACCCATCCTATTGCCGCACCATGGAAACCGTCCGTCAGTGCCGCGTGATCGAGCTGGGAGCGCTTTGCCGTCACCACGGGAACACCGCCTGTAGTCCACAGTGGCTGTCCCGCGGGATTCAAACGCTGGCAATAGATGTCTTCCGCTGTATTCGCACTGTCCCGCGTATCTGTCCAGACGACAATTGCTCCTTTCAGGCTGTCTCCCACAACGACGGGATTGGTCTGATTGCCCGCCCCGGCGGCGACCGGTTTTCCCTTGCCGCTTCCCCACATCAGCGCTCCGGTTGAATCAACCCTTTGCGCAAAGATATCGGCGTTCGCCCCGCTCCAGTCCTCGTACACAACGATACTCCCGCCCCGTTGATCCGTAATCGCCCGGTGATTGCGAAGGAATCCATTCTTTCCTCCCACCGGCACTCCGCCAACCGCCCACTTCGTATTTCCCTGGTTATCCAGCCTCTGGCCGAAGACACTCCCGTTGTTCCTGCTGTCCTCCCACGTAACGATTGTCGCTCCGTTCCCGGAGGAAACGATACGCGGAAAAACCTGCGTACCCGGATCAGTGCACACGGGATTTCCCCGGATATTCCAGAGAGGGGTGCCCTGTGGATCGAATTTCTGGGAGTAAATATCGGAATTGATGCCACCGTTGCGCAGGTCCGCCCAGGCGATGATGAATTCAGGCAGATAGCCAGCGGCAATAACAGGCATCGCCTGGTGTCCCTGCTCAATACAGACCGGGACACCGTCCACCGCGAAAGCCGGGTCCCCGGATTCATTGACAACCTGCGCGAAAATATCCGTGCCGCTGGCCTGGATATTACGGCTGTCAGTCCAGGCAATCGCGATGGCAGATGGATCGAGTACGAGTACGGAAATCAGTTGCTGATCGGCGGGAGCGGAACAGATGCTCTTACCAGTCGGACCCCACATCAATGCACCGCTCGGGTCTACGTACTGTCCGAAAATATCCTTGTTTCCGTTTCTTTCATCCACCCAGAAAACGACAGTCTCACCTCCGAGCAGGGAATAGCAATGTATCTCGGACTTGGGACTATTGACGTCACAAATTTTCACACCACTGTCCGGAAGCAAGTAATTTCCTTCGCGTGTCAGGCGTTGAAAATACACGGTCTCTTCAGTGTACCGCACGTCGCGCCAGGCGACAGCCATTTCACCATTCTCATCAATCGCGACCGCGACAGTATTCTGATCGCTGTTCGCCGGGCATACACGCATACCATCGAGTTTCCATTGTGCAATCGAGACTTGATACCCACAGGAAAAGATGATTGCGGCAGCGATGACAGTAATCCTTTTCATGTATGCTCTCCCGGTCCAGTTGAAATCAATACCACTTCAACATACAAAAATCAGTTTATCCTACATATGGAAACTTCGAAAAACACGGTTCAAGTATTGTCATTGCGAATCCGCCGCGGGCGGATGACGCAATTTCGTCCAAATTCGCAGATTGCTTCGGGCTTCGCCCTCGCAATGACTGGTTTTTAGAAATCCCCATATCAAAAGCCGGACCAGGAAAACCATCCCGGTCCGGCTTCATGCTCATGTCCGCGGGGAGAAGACACTCCGCGAACGCTTGTGGCGATAGACTACTTGACCAGGCTCATCTTCCGCGTGAACACCTTCTCTCCCGCCTGCAAGCGGTAGTAGTACGTCCCGCTCGGAATATCATCCGCCGTGAACGTCACCGTGTACACGCCAGCGTCCTGCGTCCGGTTCACCAGCTCCGCCACCTCCCGGCCGTACATGTCGTACACCGCTAGACGAACTTCTGATTTCTCCGGTAAGGCGTACGTGATGTCCGTGCTCGGGTTGAACGGGTTCGGGTAATTCTGCTCCAACGCGAATTCCGTCGGCGCGTTTACCGCTGAACCTTGCTTTGGTATTAGCGGCGCAATCATCGCCACAGGTAAATTCTGCAGAAGCGTCGCATCCGTTGCGTTGAACGTCACACTCTGGTAATCCAGATTTGACTCGCCACCAAGGCCCGTCCACGCGCCGCCCGGCGTCAACTGCTGATACGCCATCAACCACGGCCGGAAATCCTGCGTGTCCGTCCAGACGCCGCCCGCGGCCGCTTCTCCGCGCGTGTAGTACATCGTGATGTCCGCATCCCACGGCCCGCCGGTCCAGCTGAACTCGTAGTACCGCCATACCCAGAAACCGTGGAATATGCCGTACGGCAACTGCTGAGAGTACATCGTCACCGTGAAGTATCCCGGCGCACCGGAATTCACCGTCATGTCGAGCACCGCCTGCCCGAAGTCGTTCACGATGTTGTACCTCCCCGGGCCGTTCATCGTCTGCGAACCCGTGAACGAGGGCTGGCCGCCGCCCGTGCCGCTGCCGCCGCCGCCTCCGTAGTTCGGTTCCACTTCCAGGATCACCGGCACGTCCAACGGCGAGTTGATCGCCGCCGTACCCGTGACCGTGTTGTACGCCGTGATCGTGATCGTGCCCGTGTACGTCCCGACCGCCATCAACCCCTGGTCGATGATCATCGTAAACGTCTCGCCCGCCACGCCGCTCGCCGGCGGCATCAGCGTGATCCACGGCGTCGTCGTCGTGACCGACCACGCCATGTCGCCGCCTCCGTAGTTCCCGCCGATGTTGTTCACCGTCACTACCTTCACCACCGGAACCGGGTACTTGTACAACGTCTTGACCAGTAACCGCGCAGGGTCAATCGAGATCTCCGGCGCGGGGACGATGTTGTAATCCACAGGGTAATCCAACGGTGCGTTCTTCGCGATCTTCGAGGTGAAGTTCAACCAACCGTTGTGAATCCCTTTCGTCATGTCCGAACGCGTCACGAACACCGGCGTCACGTTCGTGTTGCCTGTCCCTGCCGGAATGACACCGCTCGTCGGCGGCCCGAAGTCCAGCCAGTCCTCCGGCGGCGCAACAGGCGTTGCCGCCCAGTCCATATCCTGCTGGTCATCGCCGCCATTGTAGATCGTCAGGTCCTGGGGCGCGGGAAGCATGTAGTTCTGCTCGGTCTCGAACAGCAACCCGACGCTGATATCCGGGATGAACCACAGCTCGGGGAACTTCGCGCAGAATTCGCCTTCGTCAGCTCCAAGATCAGGAGCGGTGCCGGCGCCGCTGTAACCGGGATACCCGTACCGGATGTCCCCGTCGATGTCGTCACCCACTCCGAGACCGGTCGTGCCGCCGCTTTCCGCCCACGTGCTGGTCGGGCAGGGCTTGATGTGCAGGTCGTACGGGTTGCTGCCGCCGATGAAGTTCGGGTCGCCGTCGCGAGAGGCCGCGTCCAGACCCGTACCAGACTGCCAGTCCGCGAGCGTCGCGTAATTCGTGCCCTGGCCGGGGCCGTAGCCACCCCTGTGACCGACATAGCAATCGCTGGCGCCGGTGGCACGCCACAGGTTGTAATCGCTGTCCGGGCCGTGGTACCGGTTCGAGCCATACGTGGACCGATACCAGTAAATCGCCGCATGGAAAACTCCCCCGCCTGTACGGTTGTTGACGCCAATATTATTCCGCATTACAACCTTACCAGGGGTTCCGGTATACATGTAATTGAAGATGTAATAACATGCGGAGTACCTATTATACGACGAACCACCGGTTCCGCGCGAACCGGAAATGTACACGCTGTTGTGATACGCGTTTATGGTGCTGTTCTGATCGTAACTGGTCCCAAGGTAGATACCCCATACACGGGCTGTGTTGTGATTATGGTCCACCATGAGCGCGACCATGTTGTTGTAGACATTCGTTGTTTTCCCTGTCCGGTACTGGTACGCGTAAATACCTGTGATACCACAGTAATAGGGGTTGCTGTTAAACCAGAGTTGATCTACCTGGTTGTCGTGAATGTTTACCTCTCCGTTACCGTAATACTGGTACATGTAAATACCATAGAGGTACCCCGACCAACTATATTTCGCGGCGGTCTTTTGGTAGACGTGGTTCCCGGAGATATCCAGCGCAGATGTTCCTGTACCGCTATTGGAGCTGTAGTTGTAATAATAAATACCCGCATAATTAAATCCGTAGATATCATTGTCCTGGATCGCGTTGCCGGACGCCGAGGATGTGTAATAGAGGTACATCGACACGTCGTAGCTTGAACTC
>JALUUP010000008.1 GCA_027021285.1 Bacteroidota bacterium
CAAACGGCATATCGGGAGAACCCAACACGACATCCGGAGCGAACAGCATCTTTTCCCTGATCTCAATAACCGTATCCATCGACGCGATATAGGCTTTCAGGGTAATGATTTCATTGCCTCCATTCGAGTAGAGCGTCATGAAGTACATCGCGTCGGACCGGAAACGAATCGGGGTGATGATGCCGCGGCATTCCTGCCCCACAAAGGCGCCGATGATATTGGCGGAATCGGAAGCCAGCGCTCCATCCACGTAGAGAACACCGGTAAGGTTCATCGTATGCTCGTACCTGGACGGATCGACGCTCCACGCCGGGGCGGCGAGTGTTTTCGCGAACGACGTGGCGCTGATGATCCTGCTCTTTCGTCCCGGCCAGAGATTCCCGACGTCCGGGTACGTCAACGTTCCTCCCGAGGCGGCATTCAGCATGTAACCGAACCCGGGATCCATGGTGCCCATGCTCCCCTGCCAGCCGCCGCTCGTGTTGTACTGAGCGAAGGCGTCCCGACTCTTTATCCAGTCGTTGGCGGACGGGATCATGGAGCCGAGGGCGGTGTTGATGTCCAGAATACTGTTCGGCAGATAGCCGATCCAGTTCCATCCCGCCGTGTACGTGATCGGGGTTGTAACCGGGACCTGGCTGCCGAAATACGATACCTTGCTGGGATTGGAGAGCTTGATCTTGTAAGCCTCCCCGATTCTCATCGTGTCAAGCGAACCGACCCATCCGGAGCCCGGGCTGTATTGACAGTACTTTGTCTGGCTTTTCAACAAGTCGTCTTTCACCGCGTCCGTGTTGGCCAGCACCGCGTTCGGAGACATGTCCGACGCCTGCTTGTTGATGGAGAACCATGTCCACGAGCGGTCCAACGGAATGGTCTGTTCTATTCCGTCCGGGTGGAGAACAACCGGCAGCGCGATCGTGCCGAACGAGGTGTTTCTCGCGTACGTGTACGTTTCCTGCATGCTGTACACTTTACCGGCCGATGCATCCCACACCCTGAACCTGACGGTTTCCGAACCACGGTCCTCGCTGTACACGGTCAGAAAGGCGCGGTACACATCCAGTGACGGAACGTACTGGATATTGGCGACACCGCGGCATTCATCGCCGATAAACGCCGCCACCATGTCGGCCACGTCGTTCGAGTACGCGCTGTCGATCACGAATGTTGTCGTGAAATTCATCGTGTACCGGTACTTGCTGTTATCCACCGTCCAGCTTGGAGGCGTGTGAAGAACGCGCACGGTGATGTAAAACGGCTCGTCGCCGTCAGCGGTACGCGCATACACCGTGTCTTTATACTCGCCGGGGTTGAGCTTGTCGCTTACCAGGAACGTAATGGTCTGCTCGCCCGCGGGGGGCACTGTCCCGGAAGTCGTAATCGGGCTCAACCAGCTTCTGGTTGGTCTGAGCACGAACGACTCCATGCTTCCTCCCACGTTCTTCAGCTTCCCGGTAACGTTGATCTGTGACCCCTGGTACGTGGTCGCGACGGTATTGGACGTCTCCCATACCAGACGATTCTGGTTGACCTTGAACGTCCATTCCACGGGAGCCAGGAGCGGGTTCCCGTTGGAATTGAACAACCTGTCAATCCTCGCGACGAGATATCGACCCTGCATCCGCCGCAGGGGGACCATGGGTTTGAGTATGATCTTGTTCCCCATGCAATCCACCAGGATGCTGTCCCGCGGAATAAACGTGCTGTCATCGGCAAACATCAATGAAATATCCGCCGTAGCGATTTGCCCGCAGTCCACGTCATCTGTAAACATGACGGAGATTTCATCCCCGAAGTTCAGGATCCCGTCCGCCGGCTCCGGCACGCCGAACACCTGGAGCGATGTGCGGTTGATGATTCCCGTGGCAATATTGGAGTAGGTAATACCGCCGCCAAGCGCGGATTGACACTGAATCTTCACGCGCAATTCATAGGCTCCATCCACGATGTTGGGTTGAATCGGCCAATCCGTTTCGAAGAACTTGAACTTCTGATCGACGATATCGTTCTTTGGAATAATCATGGCCAGTTTCCACTTCTGGGTTCCGATTTTCCTGTACTGCAATTCAAGGTCTTCGCCGATCTTGTCTTTTTCGAGGTCAGTGAGGACGATGTGCAGGGAATTGTTGTTGGTCTGATTCACGAGCCAGTTGTTTCCCGGCTCCACCATCGTGACGCTGCTGCAGGGACTGAGGAAGTGCACGTCGAAATGCACGATGTCCGAGACGATAGTGTCGCACTCGGAGCGCAAGATGACCTGGAGGTTTTCATAGTCGTACGCGATTGGTCCGCGCTCCACCGTCATGGTCGCCTTGTAGCTCACTCCCGGCGGAAGCATGTACCTCAGGCTTTTTTCAATAACCACGCCGCCGACGCGTATTATCGCCCCGTCGGGATTACTGAGCTGGCTGACGAGGAGATCGTAGTAACGGACTTCATCACTTTCACTCGTGTTCGTCATTGTCAGGATGAACGTGGCTTTTTCGTCGGGCAGGATGTCGGTGGCGAGGTATTTATCCAGCTCCAGCTTCGGTTGCGGGTGAGGCACGTTGGGAAAGAATGCGCCATCGCGGGACTGTGTACCCGGCTCCCACGGACAACTGCTCGTCCCGGCTACAAGCTCGAACACCGGGGTTCCATATGTCGAGTCTTCCTTGATATCCACGCTGAAAAAGTCTCCCGGATCATCGTCGTTTAACGTGAAACCAATGGTTTTTGATGTTGTAAATGTGGAATCCCAAGACTCTGTAGATTGGATCCTGAAATAAGCCTCAAAACCTGCCTCCACCTGGTTATAATCACCTACCTTGGCACCTGCGCTTTGAGCGACTTTTCCGTCAATGTATGCTGAAAAGTCATAACTAATGGTTCGAACACTGGTCGAGGTTTCAGTTGATGTGTACTGTGAACCGGCACTGAACGAAATGTTGCGAATTTTTTTCGCTTTTTTCTTCAAAGAGTCGTTTTTTTCCACCAGCTGTTCCCAGACGTCGATGTAATTTTGAAAAATCGCCGCTGAATCTCTCGTCTTCTGCCCAGTATTATGACTGAGGATTATTTGCTTGAGGGTTTTCAACTGGGGAATCAGTGTTCTTTTAATATGCTCAATTGTATAGATATACGTCGTATTGAACCCTTGTGACCCCCAGGCCAGCGAAGTATCACGAACGATTTGGCACTTTGATGTATCCACATCAACAACGTCCGTAAGAGCGTACGTCATGTTCAACGATGCGCCAACAACCACGTCGCCGCCGCCCGGAAGCGGGTCTTGAAGACCGGGGATATCGTCCGCAGTCGAAAACCTTTCAGTAGCGAGAAACGAAGTTGTCACGCTATTTTGATTGCGAGATATCACGCCCACATCAAGAGAACCTTTCAATTCAGCATAAACCCCGATAGTACCAATAAAAGGATACGATATACCGGCTCCGACTTTTACAGACCCAAAAATATTGACTCCTCCCTTCTTCTCGAACTGCAAGCCATACGTGTAATCAAGGGATTGCCCTTTTTCCAAAAAACAAAAACTCTGATCGCCTGGCGGATCGCGCAGGATAAAAAACGGTATTTCCGGTGTTTTCGTAACAAAAGTCTGAGTCCGGGCTTTATGCCCTTTCACGACGATCCAGATCGGATCGGCGAATACCAGATCTTGAAAATGCGATTTTGCGGCGACCTGGAATTTCTTTCTGTAGGAATGCGATGGATTTGCTTTGTTCTCATAAATGTTCGGCTCACCGGCCAGGAGCGGGTAGTAATCAATGTACCGGTCAAAATCCCAAAACGCTTTTCCTTTTGAGACGACAAGTGTATCCGGCCTGATATAACCATCCTTTATCTCGTCGTAGATCACCACGTAGCCGGTGTCCAGGTCGCAGGTAACATCATATGATTCTCCATCCTTATGCGGGATGATTTCCTGCACGTCAATCTTCACGCGATAGGGCATTCCCTGTTCGAGCACTTTCAGAGTACTGCAGTTATCCCAAAATGGCTGTACTGTTACGATGGGTTTTGGATGGTAGTTGAAGTACAGTGTATCCTCCACACTCACTCGCGTTGTATCATACCCCTGCATCGAAGTAGTATCGAGATCGATACCTACGACCAGGCTGTCTTCCGTCATGTCCCACATGCGCGTCTCTTCTTTCCCCGGACCTGCCTTAATTCGATTGGAGAGGAATTTCACGTTCAATCGATAACGCTGTGCCGGCAAATCCAGGTAAAGGTTGCCGTCTGGATTTGTCGTCTCGATAAACTGATAGCACGGTGTTTTATTCGCGGTATCCGTGCCCATGGCGTTAATCGTAACCTCGGCCTGCCCGACGGGCACGTCGCAGTCCCGGGAGCCGCCGCGGGCGCGCAGGGAAAGCTTGTGCGTCTTCGTGTCGGTGAATTGCAGGGCATTCGGCGCTACGACATGGTCGGTGATATCCAGCGTGATGGATGGCGGATCGAAGGTGTGATTGAAAAACCGGGGAGTAAAAGTGTACGTGCCTGCTTCGGGCACCGAGAGAAGAAACCGTCCGTTTCCATCCGTCTTGACCCCGCTAACCTTCCCGTTGATGAGCAATTCCACGCCGGAGACACCGCAGCTGTCGGTCTGCCGAGGCATCGGAAGAAATTTGACGTACCCTTCGACGGAAAACGCGGTCGTGTCGAGAAAATTCACGTTGAGAGCCGTGGGATTCGACAAGTCAAGTGTTCTCTTCAGTGTATCCGGTCTGAAGCCGTGCTTTTCCTTCGCGGGGATGACCGCGTATTGCTCGGCCGAACCGTAGTAGATGCCCCGTATGGCGTAATACCCGGACGGGTCCGTCAACGCCCGGGGTTTGACGTTTGGAAAA
>JALUUP010000009.1 GCA_027021285.1 Bacteroidota bacterium
CTTTCGCCATGGTAACTATAAATTGCCAATTGTGAATTGAAAATTGCCAATTGACAACGCTGAATCTGACATCGGTTCGTTGTTCGACTCGTCATTGACGATTGACCATTGGTCATTGGTAATTGACAATTATCACCTCGTTTTTATCTTCTCCACCACGATACGACCTGGAATCCTTCCCCGGACGCTCTTCATTACTTCGGCAATTGTCAAAACCGGGATATTGCTCTCGTCAAACATCTTGTTGGATCGAACCGCGGCTGTCGCCTTTTTGATGATGTTGTTTAGTTCGTCGTCGGAGAGCGGCGGCGGAAGTTGCTCGCGTGAAAAAGAGCCCGCGAGCGCTTTTTTCCAGGCATCGGGAATCCCTTCCCGGACGAGCTTGCCTTCCGCGATGGAAAGGAGCAAGTCGCGCACGGTTTCAATTGAAACCCGGTTAACGGCGTAACCTTTCCTCTCCAGTTCTTTCGGGACCTGGTACAGGGCGTATGAAGCCAGAACGGGGTCGAGAGCCATCCGCTCGACAGCCTCGCGAAACAGGGGAGCGTAGCGGGAAATTGCCAGGCGTGTGATGTATCCTTCCGGGACTCCCAGCTTCTGGTAAAAGCGCACTCGTTCCCAGAACGGCATGGTGAGATTCGCGCGCATCCGTTCAACGCGTTCGCGGTGAATGGTTATCGGCGGCAGGTCGGTATCCGGGTACATGCGGTCCGGTCCGGGGAGAATTCTTTCGAACCCCGTCGTTCCGTCCCGAAGCGCCTGGCGGGTTTCCGACGGTACGCCGATGGTGGCTTCCCTTGCACGGATGACGATTTCCTGGACCGCGGTTTCCGTGTCTTGCTCGTCGCCCCATACCAGGACGACCGCATCGTCTTCCGTTGCTTCCACGGCCCGTTTGATCTCCTTCCATTCCGCCGCGGAAATGTTTTCGCTCGGGTTGTCGGAATGGATGATGTTCGGCAGCGTCGTCAGGCAGGCGATGACCCGCACCCGGTCCGACAATTCCCGTGAAAAAAACGTGGCGGTTTGAACTTCCCATCGCAGCAGCTCCGCCCAGTTTACCAGCCTGACGGCCTTGATGACCTGGTTGGCAGCGACCGCCTGTTCAATAGGTGTGTACAAGGTTTTCCTGACGATACGGGTGACGTCGGCGGATTGTGATTGGAACGTATCTTCGGTGATGCCTCGTCGGTGCAACTCTTCCCGAAGGCGGAGCAGGTTCCACTGTCGCCGGGCCTCGTTGTAGGTCAAGAGCGGCATGAGAGAAGTGCGGCAGACGCCCTTGATTTCCGCGCGGGTTCCTCCTTCCACGCTCACGTTCGTATCCGCGCGCGTGGAACCGGGACCACGTCGTACATGAGTCGTCGTGCGCATCATGCGGCGCAAGAGATTGGCGACCTTTTCGACTTCCCGGGGCGTGCGCATGTCCGGATGCGTTACGAGTTCGATCAACGGCATGCCGAGCCGATCGGTGATGTACGTGCGGCGGTGCCCGACGTCGCTGATCTCGCGGCAAGAGTCTTCCTCCAGGCTCAGGTGAGAAATGCCGATCTCCCGTTCGCCGAAGGGCACGGAGCCGTTCAACCCGATGATTGCGGTTCGCTGGAAGCCGGTAGGAATGCTCCCGTCCAGGTACTGTTTGCGGGCGATGTGTACTTCGTCCACCACCGTTAATCCTGCCATCAGGCAAATCTCGATGGAAATATCCAGCGCTTCCTCGTCCATCATGAACGGGGGCGTGTCATCCATCTCGTAAGTGCAGACCGTCTCTTTGTTGATTCGGTAAATGATTTCTTTGCGGGTCTTGAATTCCATCAAGGCGGTACCATCGTATTCGCCGAGCTCGCTTAACGTGGGACGCATGTGGCGCAGAATTTCTGCATGGTAGGTTTTATCGTACCGCCCCGTGGGACAGCGACAGAAGAGTTTTCGCCTTGTCAGGAGTTGCTGGTGCACTTCGAGACCGGCTTTGAATCCTACCGTCGCGTAGTCTTCAGCGGTCATTTCTTCGAAAGGTTTGAACGAAAAATCAAGCATGCGGGAACGTGTGATGCGTTTGTGAACCGGACGGCCGGACATGTATTCCGGTGCCAGGAAGGTATTTGAACAAAATTACAACCCATCTGCTCGGTAAACAAATGGGCGAATTTCGGATGATGTCAACAATTTACCAGCAGGAGGACTGGGTTTTTGCAGATATTACAACCGCTTGAGTGAAAAAAGCCGCACATTCCTTGAAATGACCATACAAAATTCGTAAAATCAAAGCGCTTTAGAACCAGTTTCCCGGCAACGACGGAGGAACCCGGGCGGTGGGCGGTTCGAAGCGGCGGCAATGGAGGGCTGGAGAATAAACTGATGTTGATTTTGGCTGGATTTGAAAACTATTAATGCCCTCTTTTGAGAACAGAGTGGAAACGCTCCGAAAAGAGTTCGGCCGGCTGGCCCGGGAAAATCAGGCGTTGCGTCAATTCGTTGAGTTGTTCGAGTCGTTTACTGCCGAACAGGATACGCAGGGAGCTTCTCCAAAGCAAGTGGGATTTTTCCAGGCGGAAGCCTTGGATGACGGCAGCGTGAAGTTCGCCGCGCCCGATGAGAGCGCACGCAGGTTTTTCGCGGGGGATATCCGCGTTGCGCCGGATTCCGATCTCACACCGGCGTTTTCACCCGACCTCGAGCAATACTGCCGGGAGGTTGTCAAAACCCGGAAGAAAAAATCCGTCGAGATACCCTATCGCAAAGGGGATAAATCCTACACGCTTCGATTCGACCTCATTCCCTATTTCGATTTTTACCAGCAGGTGAAACGCATCGCCTGCTACGTGCTGGACGTGACCGAGACGTACAAGAGCCCTGGCATCGTTGACGCCATCGACAAGGCGTTCGATAAATTCTCTTCACTTTCTGAATCGGTTGCGTGGTTGTACGATCCGGGCACGGGGATCATGCACTGGTCGGAAGGTGTCGAAGACCTCACGGGAGAACCGGCCGGGCGGATTTCCGGGGATGCGCGGAAATGGCTTGCGCATGTGCATCCCGAGGATGTCACGCGCGTCAAGGCTGCATTTCAGCGTTTAATCTCCGACGGTTTGCCGTACAACATTATGTATAACGTGCGGAGGGAGGACGGATCCTACATTGCATGCAGGGAACAGGCGCACGTTGTTCATGACGTGGATGGAACGATCCTGCGGGCATTTGGAACCATTACGGTCAACGACGGCCAGCCTCGGCAACCGTTCACGCGGTCCGTTGAACATGAGCGGTATTTATCGCTGCTCAAATCCACGAACGATATCGTGATCGAGTGCGACGGCGAGGGCAGGATCCTGTCCATGAATGATCGAGGCGCTGCTGTGCTTGGATATGAAAAGAATGAAGGGAGCACCCATTGGCTGGATGATTATTTCTATTTCAGCGACGGCGCATCATACTCGGCATGGTTGAAGAGCGTCCTGGCCGCTCCCAGGCGAAACATGGAAATGCGGACCATTCGTGCCGGGAGAGTGCGGTTGTACCTCAACTGTCATACGACACCGACGGCGGGAAAGGATGAGCCGGAAGGGTTTATCCTGGTGGCAACAGACGTTACGACTCAGCGCCAGGCACTCCAGGAATTCAAGTCCATTTTCGAATCTTCCCGGGACGGCATCATTCTTCATCGGCGGGGGAAAATTCAGCGGGTGAACAAGGCCGCCTCGCGGTTGTTCGGTGTTGGCGATCCGGCGCATTTCACCGACAGGAACATCCTGGACCTCGTGCATCCTGACGACCGGGAGCGGATACGCGAGTACCTGGAACAGAGCCTTCAGGGGAAGGAATGGCCGGGCTTCTTCGAGATGCGGGGGCTTCGCACAAATGGTTCTTCCATTGATCTGGAGGTTTCATCCAGCTATCTCAGCTTCGAGGATGAACCCACGTTCATGCTCATCACCCGTGATATCACCCAGCGGAAATTGGCGGAAGGTTTGCTTAAACAGTCAGAATCCTTCTTCCGCACGTTGATCGAACATTCGCCGGATTTCGTGGTTCTGACCGACCGCGAGGGGATCACCATGTACGTGAACCCGGCCTTTACAAACCTGCTCGGCCATGATCCTTCGTTCCTGGCCAACAAGAACCCGCTTTCCATCGTTCATCCAAAGGATCGATTCAAGTGCCTGCGCGCTGCGGTCAAGGTGGAAACGACACTGGGGCCGGCGCGTGTCGATGTCCGGTTGCCTCACGTACAAGGCGAGTGGGTGGAATTCGAGGCTTTGATTGTGCCGCTGGTGGGTCCGGGTGGTCATATCGACCAGTACTTCATCTCCGCCCGGGATGTTAGCGAAAGGAAGAAAGCCGAGGCCCGGGCCACGCAGGGAGAATCCCGGTACCGGGTCCTGTTCGACGCCGCCAGCGACGGGCTGTTCGTATTCAACGCCAGCGGCTTGATCGTTGACGTGAACACCTCCGCGTGCGAGTTGACCGGCTATACGAAGGAAGAACTCCTCGGAGAAACCATCCGCTTCCTCATGTTTCCGGAAGACCTGTCCGCCGTGGAGGATGATCCGTACCTGTACGTGGCCAGCCAGACGCCGCGTGAACGAAGAATCCGCCGGAAAGACGGCACGGAAATCTGGGTGGACCATCGCATCTCCGTGTTCGATATCGATGGTGAACCACAATTGCTGGTAATCAGCAAAGACATTACACAGGAGCGTCGCCTGCGCCGGGAGTTGGAGTTCGAGCATGCCTTCACGGAATCCGTCATCAAGAGTATCGAACCCATGAGGGTTATCGACGTCGATTCGTGGCAAGTGGTTTCCAGGAATCCGAAAGCGAAGGAA
>JALUUP010000010.1 GCA_027021285.1 Bacteroidota bacterium
AGGGTACTTTATCCTGCATTGTTCGTTGCATATTTCGAAAACCAATCCACCTCTTTCTTGTTCCTGGAGATACTCGCTTCAGTAATTATTCCGCCGGCGTTCGGGTTAGGACTTGTGCTCAGCGCAGGCTATTCAACAAACATGCGTTTTGATGGCACAGTTGCGTTAAACACCTGCTTGAGCGCAGCCATCGCTTTCGTCACCGTGCTGGTCTTGCCAACGGTTCCCCTTATCACGGCGATCTATCTTCCCCTTGTTGTTATACTCTCCTGTCTGGCGGTGATGCCGTTCCTTGTGAAACGTTTCATTCTCGTCGGTGCATCCGCTGTCGCCGTCGCAGTAACACTCGGAGCACTGTTTGGCATACGCATTCACCACACACACAAGATGCTTGACCGGTCCCGTTTTCGAATATCAAAAGAACACATAATCGGCGTGGACAGGTGGTATCTCGTGCAAAACCGAAACTACGACGACCCGTTCTTTGCCATCCAGGTCGGCGCATCACCGGCGGTGACGCAGACCTCCGAATCTGCACGCAGGATACTGCGAAAGATGGGTTTGTACACGCTCGCGTTCACTCCAAGCAAACCGCGCATTTTGCAACAGGGTATCGGTTCGGGGATTCCCTCGAACGAGTTTGCGCGGATCGATGTACGTTCCATCGATATTGTCGAACCCGAAGGAGCCCTTATCGATTTCGGGAAGGAAATTGCTACGCATTTTTCTCAATCATGGACTACTCTCCAACCATCATTCTTTCTGGAGAATCCCGTCGCGTTCCTTAAGCGTTATTCGGGAGAACCGTATTCCCTGATCGTTTCGTTCGAGCCATTTGCCGAAATGGACTTCGACCATCGTCTTTTTACTTCTTCGTATTTCGAGTCGATCAAGTCGAACCTTTCCGAGAACGGTGTGTTTGTCCAGTGGTTTCCTTTAAGTATGATATCACCGGATGATTTGCGTTCAATCCTGGCCTCGTTCCACGAGTCATTTCCCGGGATGACTGCCTGGTTGCCCGACGTCGAACCCGACTTGGCCGCCCTGGCCCTGATTGGAACAAAACATGACTCGATGCCGGACTTGCGCGTGGATCTGTTTCGCGATTCCACGTACATGCGAGTATTCAGACAAGCCGGCATAGAAGGCCCCGAACGCATCCTCGCATCGCACGTGTTGGGTTCGGCGGATGTCTCCAAACTCGTAAATACCAAAAGTGCACGTTCTTTTTGGGCCCCCCGGTTACAAGGATTGTCGAACTACCAGGAATCATGGGGCGCAATCAACGTCCGGGATATTCTAACAATTCGATCTTCACCTCCAGCGCTGAACGTACGTCCCGGCGTTGTCCAACGGGCGCGGGCCCTTTGGCAACGATATCCTGTGCTCTCCCGATTTTATAGTGACCTGCGTAAAAATCCATCGGCGCAAACCATAGCCGCCCTCGAGTCCATCTATTCACTTGATACAACCGATCTCGTCCTGAAAAACGCCTACGCCCAAAGCCTGCTTCTCGTCGGCGCCTCGTTTGTCGCCAACAAAGCATATACTTCCGCCAAACCGTTGCTGATACGCGCAAACAAACTCGGCCTGAACTCGATGTATATCAACCGGCTACTCATGCTGATCGCGTACAACATCGGCGACCTCGAAGCGGGTAATCGTTTCGCCAACCGGGTGCTGGCCGTCAATATGCGCCACGCAGGCATTTTCGATAATGCGGCGACACTCTTTTCGAACGACGGAAAAATCGAGAATGCTATTACGAACCACCAGCGGGCAATCGCTGCCGATACGACAAACATTAATCTCTATTGCAGTCTTGCAGCCACCCTCTATAATGCCGGTCGGAAATGGGAAGCTCTACGAGCGCTCGAGGACGGCATCGTCCGCGCGGATAACCCGGCGCTGGCGTACTACTACAAGGGACTGTTCTACCAGGATTCGGGAAGATACCGACAGGCGTTACTGTCGTACGAAGAATATCTTTTTCTTGCCCAGCCGAACGACGCTTTTATCGAGCGTGCAGAAACCGCTGTCGAAAAACTCCGCCGGATACTGCCATGAATGATGCTATCGACGTTCTTGCATTTGCGCCACATCCGGACGATGCTGAATTATACTGCGCTGGAACACTGGCCCTCATGAAGAGGGAAGGAAAAACCATCGGGATCGTCGATATCACGCGAGGGGAACTGAGCACACGTGGATCGCGCGAAACACGGGAAACGGAAATTCAGAAAGCCAGCCGCATCCTTGATCTGGACCTGCGACTGAATCTCGACATTCCAGACGGAAACATCGAGAGATCATTGGAAAATCGAAAACGGGTCGTCGCCGTCATACGACGCTATCGCCCCCGCCTTGTTTTGC
The DNA here is from genome assembly GCA_027021285.1 of Bacteroidota bacterium. GTDB lineage: Bacteria > Bacteroidota > Ignavibacteria > SZUA-365 > JAADGX01 > JAADGX01. The sequence continues at coordinate 2,374 of JALUUP010000010.1, forward strand.
TTCCATATCCTGTTGACCGACACCCGGATCATGAACACGCGAGCGCGTTGCTCCGGGAATGCCTCTTCTATTCCGGGCTGAAGAAGTTCGCGGACGATGATTCCGGCACGCCGCTCACACCGTACCGCCCCCTCCGTGCTTTGTACTACATGCTCGCGGAAGATTTTTCGCCGCAGTTCATCGTTGACGTATCCGCGACATTCGACAAGCGACTCGAGGCCATACGCGCGTACAACTCGCAGTTTACCATGCCCGGCGACGAAAATGTCGTCAATACCGAACCCGCAACGTACGTGAGCAGGCCGGAATTCATTGAATCTATCATCGCCAGGGCACGGCGCCTGGGATTTCTCGCCGGAGGGAAATACGGAGAGGGATTCCGGGCCGTTGTGCCTTTCGTTTTGAGAGCCGGCTGTTTACTCTAAGAATTTAAACTGATTATTCCGTTCAGGTGCTATCCGTTTCGAACAAGACGTCTTCCAAGAGGTCACTGAATGCCGCTATCTCTTGCACGATCGGTGTACACTCTGCTATCGACGTGTGAGTGATTTCGAAGTTTGCGGAAACAATGAGATCGCCCGATTCTTCCAAGGAGACCTTCGAATATCGAAGGAACTGGTTCAGCCGGAGCAGTGGAAGCGGGTCGACTGTTTCGCCCGTCCTTCTTATCACCGTATAGAGAATACCGACTGCATCGTCTTCATAGCGATCCACTTTTCCCATTACTACCTGGTGTCGCCCATCCGGCAACGGGATATCAACCACGCCGATTTCACCCCGTCGTTCGTACGTTCCGTTAACGAAAAGCGATACCTGATGCATCATCTCGAAGATCGTCATGGGATCAATGAACCAATGTTACATCAATTCGGGTACTGACGTCAACCATATCGCCCGCTCTGGGCATCTGGGATATGACGGTATTCGGCAGAAGGTCCGTACTGCTCTTGTACGTGATGTTACCGAGCCTGAGACCGTTTTCCATGAGCCGTGTTTGTGCCTCTTCCAGGCTGAGTCCGATGATGTACGGCACGGATACCTGAAGTGATCCCTCACCACCACTGACGGACAAGTCCACAACAGCGCCTTTTGCGACGGTCTTTCCGGGAGGGATGCTTTGCGTAATAATGGTTTCCTGGGGTTGGCTCGACGGATCGAACGTAATCTTTCCTATCCTGAGGTCTAAGTGTTCGAGAGTGATTCTCGCGTCACGCAAGGAATGTCCCCGCAGGTTCGGCATAGTCACTCGCGGCCCCCCTCCGCTGATAGTCAGGTAGATATTCCTTCCTTCCCGAACGATGCTTCCGGGTGGCGGGTTGGTCATGATGACGGTACCCTGCGGGTATTTATAGCTCGGCTGCACCGCCGACTTCCTTGCAACAAGGTCCCGCGCTTCGAGTATCCGCACGGCTTCCACCATTGGTTTTCCGACGACATTGGGAACCGGGATCTCATCTCCACTGTGAATGATCCACGGCAGAATGAAATGATCCAGCAGAAAACCGGCGATGAACAAACTCGCCAGGACAATGTAGAGTTTTGCCGCTTTTTTGGATCGCATGCTCTCAGACATCCCGGTTCCTTGTGCCCGCAAAAGGAGGTCGCCGGTACACGATTACTTTACATCGAGCAATTCGACTTCAAAAATCAACGTGGCGTTGGGTGGAATGACGCCGGGGTAGCCACGCTCGCCATAAGCAAGGTCCCCCGGAATGATCAGCTTGCGCTTTCCTCCTACCTTCATGGACATCACGCCCTCGTCCCAGCCCTTGATCACCTGTCCGACTCCGATGGTAAACGAGAACGGCTTCCCGCGATCGACAGAGCTGTCGAATTTCTTCCCATCCTCAAGGGTTCCGGTATAATGAACCGTTACTTTCTGTCCCTTTTCCGGTTGCGCGCCCTTGCCCACAACGATATCTATGTACTGCAAGCCACTTTCAGTAGTCACGATTTTTCCTTCATCTTGTTTTTGTTTCTTGTTCTTGGTGGTACTGGTCTGCGCTGTCAGTATCTGCGCGGAAAAAACGAGAGCAACCAATACCGTGGCCGTGATAAGCCTTTTCATGTATCCTCCAATGTTATAGATGGATTATTAGTGTTTTAAGAACGTGGCATTCTCGTTACGGGTTCTTTCTCTTGATCGTTCGCGGGAACGGAATCGTTTCCCGTATGTGATCGAGCTTGCATACCCAGGCGACCGTCCGCTCCAGTCCAAGGCCGAAACCGCTGTGCGGCACGCTTCCATACCGCCTCAGATCCAGGTACCATTCGAACACGTCCTGCGGGAGATTGTGCTCCCGAATACGCCGCACTAACGTATCGTAATCGTCCTCGCGCTGGCTGCCGCCGATGATTTCCCCGTACCCTTCCGGGGCCAGCATGTCCATGGCCAGCGCTTTCGTTTCATCCTCAGGATCGCGTTTCATGTAGAACGCTTTT
>JALUUP010000011.1 GCA_027021285.1 Bacteroidota bacterium
GGAAGGAATTTTGCGCGTTTCAACAGGTTGGACGGGGTTCAGCGATCCACGGGGGTACGGCGAAGCGGCGGGATGGTGAGCCGAACGGCGAGACGTCGCATAACGGCACTGAATCACCAGCAAGAGAATCTCTCGCGGGAACGCCGCGAAATGTCTCCTCAGGACGCTTGCGGATGGTGTTTCCGTGTTCCGCCGGGCGTGTGAGTCAACATTCTCTCGTATTGTAATTCGCCGGTTGTTTTAGTAGGTTTTACACAGGTATTCGGCTCTTTTAGGGAATCACGTATGAACTCTTCTTCTGGGAAAAAACCACCGACAGCGGGAAACATCAAGTGCTCTTTCTGCGGCCGGTCCGCGAACGAGGTTGACAGCATTATCGCCGGACCAAACGTGTACATCTGCAACGTTTGTGTTGCCAGCTCGGTCGATATCCTCAAGAACAACGTCGCCGCGTACAACAAGAAGACTACGCGCGAGTATCTCCCAACACCGGTGGAGATAAAGGAGATGCTCGATGAATACGTCGTTGGGCAGGAGCGCGCCAAGAAGATCCTCTCCGTCGCAGTGTACAACCACTACAAGCGGATTCAGAGCCTGGATTCCGCCGACCTGGACGATGTGGAACTGGAGAAGAGCAACATCGTGCTCATCGGTCCCACCGGCACGGGCAAGACCCTGCTGGCCCAGACACTGGCCCATATTCTCGATGTGCCCTTCGCCATCGCCGACGCCACCACCCTGACAGAAGCAGGCTACGTGGGGGACGACGTGGAAACCATCCTCGTCAGTCTCCTTCAGAACGCCGAGTACAACGTGCGCCGTGCGGAACGGGGCATCGTGTACATCGACGAGCTGGACAAGATCGCCCGCAAAAGCGAGAACCCCTCGATCACGCGGGACGTGTCCGGCGAAGGTGTCCAGCAGGCGTTGTTGAAAATCCTGGAAGGCACCATTGCAGGTGTGCCGCCCAAGGGCGGGCGCAAACACCCCGAGCAGGCGTTGATCAACATCAACACCAAGAACATTCTTTTCATCTGCGGCGGCGCTTTTGTGGACCTGGCGGAGATCGTACAACGACGCGTGGGCAAGAACCCCATCGGTTTCAGCGCCGAGATCATCAACAAGAAGGAATACGACGAGGATCTGCTCATCGCCCAGGTCGAACCCGACGATCTCCGGAAGTACGGGTTGATTCCGGAACTCATCGGTCGTATTCCGGTGGTCGCGGCCCTGCACTCGCTGGGCAAAGAAGCTCTGCGAAAAATATTGCTCGAACCCAGGAACGCGATTATCAAGCAATACAAGAAATTGTTCGCCATGGAAGGCGTATCGCTGGAGTTCGATCCCGCGGCTCTCGACTACGTGGTGGAGGAGGCCATGCAACGCAAGACCGGCGCGCGCGCCCTCCGCTCCATCCTGGAAAACCACATGCTGGAAATCATGTACAGCATTCCCTCGCGAGACGATATCGTCCGTTGCTACATCACGCGGGAGACGCTGGAAAGCGGCGCCGAACCGCTCTTTACCTACGCCAAGAACAAAAAGATCGCTTGATTGTCCCGCGAGAGTCGCGCCATGATTGGAACAAAAGAAAAGCAGGTCGTGGGGACCTGCTTTTCTGATCAATGCGCGGCCGGGTCTTTCATCGCGCCTCCGTGATTGCTGGTAAGTCGATCAGGGCACACAACAAGACTTCCTCGGCAATCACGGCGTTGGGGCGCGACGGCGCCCGTCCCTAGAGGAGGCTAGAACTGCACGGCATTGATTCGATCAAATAGTGTCTCGAAGTTTCGTATCGTCTTTTCCGGAAGAATCCGTAATCCCTTGTCCCGGAGCTGGTTCATGAACGCCTGGGCCGGGTAGATTGCCTGGAAAGGTATCGAGTACTTTTCCTCGAAGTGCTTCTGCAGGCGGGGGACGATTCGGGGGATGTTCCGGTCAAGTTTACTGGTCAGCACCGGTTCCTGCACCTGGCTCTTGTACACGTCGTTGACCAGCGCCAGGTAGAACGGCTCATCGATGAGATCCTCGATGCCCGCTTCCGGACGGTCGAGAATCGAGCCGAGTGGGATGATGTTTCCTTGTTTCATCAAGTGCTCAACGAATGCCTGATCCACCTGGAACCCGAACTGTCTCGTAGAGGGGAGCATGACGATCTTGAGCCGGTGAGCAAAGAGCAACGCCAGGAGCGAGGTGATGTTGCCGTTGCTTCCCAGCGGACTGATGGTAAAGGTGTTGCGCAAGTGCATTTTTCCCGATGCCCGAAGAAGTTCGTTGAGGGATTGCAGGTACCAGTAATCCGTCAGGTTTTCAACGACCACGGCCGAGACATCTTCAAACAGGGAGTGAACCGCTGAAAAACTAAATGCCGCCTGGAGCGGGAACAGGGCTTCGGCGTCCTTGGTGTTGAAATCGGTGCGGACGATGCTGCCGTCTCCGTTTTCTTCCACGATGCGGATGCTCGTAAGGTTGTGCGTGTCCAGCATGAACGGCGAGTGCGTGGTGTAGATAATCTGGTTGGTTTTCGACAGGCTGTTGAAAACGCGTATCAGGTCCGCCTGCGCCGAAGCATGGAGGTTGATGCCCGGCTCGTCAAGCAGAAGGATGGTATTCGAATACTGCCCGTTGCTTTCCTGCATGAACACGGTAAAGAAACTGAAAAACCAGATGAAGCCGCGGGATCGCTCATCGAAGTTGATCGAAACCCTGTTTTTCAAATCGCGGATCATAATGGAAAGCACGTCGTTGTCGAGTTTGAACTGCGTTTCGTAATTCGACTGGCTCCAATACTCCGCCACCTTGTCGGTGACGGCGATGGAAGCGGCTTCCATTTTGATCTGCCGATCCTCGAATGATGAGCGGATATCGTCGGGGACGAGATCTTCGAGGGTGATACCGGCCAGGTCACAAAGAGTTAGGAACGTCCGGTCGGATTTGGAAAGCCGGTGCTCGCGTTTTCGCTGGATGATATCGTTGATGTAGATGGTTCCGTTCAAGCTGGAGTATTCGTCGAAATAGATGAACCGGGGAATACGCTTGAAAAGCTGAGTGTCGAAGATGTACTTGGTAATGCCGACACGAAAACGGTTGCGCAGGGTGGCCGCTAATTTGTCAATTTTCTCCTTCAACGCGTCGTTATCCGTAGTTTCCTTGACGCTGTTCAGAGCCGCAATACACTGGGCCACGTCGTTGAACGAGAGGTTTTTCGCGGACAGTTCCGGAATGTGGGCGCCAACGAATTCGCGTAAAAATTGCTTTTCGTCAACGGTATATTCAAAAGTCCGGGAATTGTTATAGTGTTTATGTACGGTTACGGTATCCGAGGTCAGGCACTTTACACCGAACGCCGCGTTGATTTCCGCGATTTCTTTTCGACTGAGAGTGAATCGCGCGGAGACCACCATCTGTTTATCTTTGTCACGGTCCGCGGCATACTGGTCTCGTGGATACTCCTTGATGATGTTGAAGTACGAATCTTCCTCGTTGTACGGATTCAACCGATGCAACGCGCGCAGAAACGACGTCTTTCCGGACTCGTTTTTCCCTACCAGCGCCGTCATCCGACTTATTCCAACCCACCCCGAGTCTTTAATCCTCTTGTATTTTTGGATTCGAACTGCGTCAAGAAACATCGTGAGCCTCCTCTACATCATCCATGAAAAAACTTCAGTGTGTGCCCGGTTCCATAACATACACAGCTGGAATATAGATGGAGTGTCAACAGAAAACCACGATTTTTTTATCGCCCTGTGCAGAAATTACATTCCTCGAAGGTGGAATACTCGCGGTAGCGATTGTTGAGAAAAATTTTCTTCAATGAAATGAAATAATTTCCTGTCAGGGAGAGGCCCCTGCGGATCCGCAAGGTGGAAAAAGCAAGGTTGTGTTTAGAGGCCCAGGAACGCGATGGCGATACCGCACAGGAAAATCGACGAACCGGCGAGGGCGTGACTGAAACGGTTCAGTTTTCGCCAAGGTAAAAATTGAAGCCCGGTGGTTGCCAGGATGACCATGCCCAGCATTGTGGAAATGGTCACCACGCCGAAAACCAGCGCTACGTATGCCACGGCCCACGTGCTCGCGGTTGCGGCCGGGTACATCAGGAGGGGGATCAATGGCTCGCAGGGGCCGAGAACAAAGATGGTAAACAGAACCCAGGGCGTTATGGAAACGCTGTCCTGTTCGTGGACATGGGCATGATTGTGCCGGTGGGTGTGTTCGTGCTCGTGTGTCATGCCGTCCATGTGGAAGTGGGTGTGGGTATGGGGTTTGTTTCGGTACGCCCTGCGAAACCCCCAGGCGGCATAAATCAGACCGAAAGCGATGAGCGCCCAGGCGGCGAGATCGCCGCGATGCGCTTCGATCATTTCCAGCTTGGAGACGCCGATTCCAAGGGCGATTCCCACCAGTCCGAGCACCACCGAGCTGCCGACGTGTCCTATGCCGCACGCGATGGTGATCCAGGTGGTTTTTGTCCGCGACCAATTACGGGCTTTCGCCATGACGATGAACGGCAAGTAATGGTCCGGACCGGTGATAGTATGAAAAAAGCCGATGGAAGCGGCTGTGACCATGAGGATGGTGAGCTCTTCGGACATTGGCTGTAGCCCTTGTTATGAGTGAAAAAGCACCGTGTCCCGTGCTTCGAATATCCTACCGGGAAAATAAGATAAAGTGGTCGTTCCTGCCAGAATTTTTTTGGTTGTGAAAGAACCGGTTGAAGCGCAACGCGTTTTCCGCGCATGGCACCGTACGTTCAACCCGGCGGCCAGTGCATAAGTCTGCCGCCGAGGAGATGAAGGTG
>JALUUP010000012.1 GCA_027021285.1 Bacteroidota bacterium
CTCTGGCCTGGAGCAGTCTTATGTGAAATAGGATTGCCAATATAAGATAACACATTGTCAAGAGTTTTGTTGTACGGAAAACACGATAATTCGGCTGCGGAAACTACGATATTTTTGACCCCGAAAATGAACATTTTGAGACATAAAAAAAATACACATTGTGATTCCGCGCCGTATTCGTCTTTTTTAGTTGCTTGAGGCACAGAACGTACATTTTTTATGAAATTATTACAACGCCTGTTTTGAGGGGGGATTTACGGCGTACTAACGGGGGCAGAAGTTGTGTTGCGGTGAAGAATTATTACAGGGATCCGGGGGATGGGAAAGGCCTGACAAGGTGACACGGATAAGGGGGGCAAGGGGATTTTCGATTCTCGATTTTGGATTTTGGATTATTGCGGAGATTTGGTTAGAACGTTAGAACGTTAGAACGTTAAAACGTTAGAACGTTTGAACGTTTCCCTTGGCCTGGCCTGTTTCTCGTCACAAGTCCCGGTTCTTCTCATGCGTGGTCTGTCGTCCGTCGTCTGTCGTCTGTCGTCCGTGGTCTGTGGGGTAGTCGGCGTCATTCCCGCGAAAGCGGGAATCCAGGAATTCGCCACTTCCTTCAGCACGCAGCATCTCTCTTCCGTGACCTCTTCGGGGTCGGGAGACCCCTCCTACGATTTCTGATAAACCGTAAACAATTCGCCAGCTCTTAAAAATCTCAAATTTCAATTTTCAAATTTCAAATCCTATCCGTCGTCTGTCGTCCGTCGTCTGACTCGTCAACTCGGGATCAGAGATCCCTCCTACAATTTCTAATAAGCCGTGAACGATCCGCCAATTCGCCTATCCCTATAACCTATTACCTCTCACCTTAACCTGATTTTTCCCATACTTCCGCAAAGCGCGAATCACCACATGAAAATCTTTCGCCAGCGGTGCCTCAAGGTACATGCGTTCCTCGCTTTGCGGGTGGGTGAATTCCAGCCTCTTGGCGTGAAGAGTCTCCCGTGCGATGAGGGGTTGTTCCGGATGATCTTTGCTTCTCTTGTACGTTCGCTTAATCTCTGAAAGGTAAATGGCCTGCCTGTTTCCGTACAGCCGGTCCACGGCCAGCGGGTGGCCGAGGGCCTTGAGGTGCACGCGGACCTGGTGCTGGCGGCCGGTGAGCAGTTCCACTTCCAACAGGGTGAAACCCGCAAACTCCTCTTGAACCGCCCAGGCAGTTAAAGCCTCCTTGCCGTTCTTCCGGTCGACTTCCATCATACCCTGTTTCCTGCGGCTGGGAGAGAGGGGCAACTCGATCATCCCTTCGCGCTGTTCCATCCTGCCTTCCACCAGGGCGAGATAGCGTTTCCGCACCGAGCGGTTCTCGAATTGCAAGCTCAGGCTCCGGTGTGCCTCCGGCGTCTTGGCCATGAGAACAATACCGCTGGTTCCACGGTCGAGACGGTGTACGATGAAGATACGGCCGTACCGGTCTTGCATCATGGCGCGGAGGTTGGGGAGCGCGGGATCGTACCGGTCAGGGATGACCAGCAGGCCGGGCGGTTTGTTCACGACGAGAAGATCATCGTCCTCGAAAAGGATGTCGGGAGATGCGGGGAGGTTTCCTGGTTTTCGCGACATGGGTGTGCGTGTCCCGGCTGGTTAAAGACCCGCCTTGTGGTTCAACCATATCAGGATCATGAAATACGGCACGAACAGCCTCAGCTCGCCGAGGTAGGCGAATACCGCGCAGAACAAGCCGTACGGGATGATAGTGAGATAGACCCACGCGAGATACTCGCTGCTGGTGGCGATGAGATTCTTGCGCATTTCCGTATAGCGATAGGGTTTCAGGAACAGTACGCTCAGAGCCAGGATGACGATCACATTCACTACCGCGTTTGCGTCGATGTCAAGAACGATGTTATTGAACAAGAACGACTCCGACGGTATGAACACCCGGAGACCGACGTAGGGAATGAGCCAGGCCAGCAAAATCGACCAGGGTTTCCGGAACACGGCGGTGCGAACCAGTTGCCACATTCCTCGCGGGGAAAAATCCCCCGTGGCGAGTTGGATGGCTCGGGCCAGGGCGTAAACGGGAATCAAGAGAGCGGTTTCCCGTGTCAGCGTGGCGGCGATCGTGAGAACGACGGCGGCGGTGAATCGCTCGGTTTCGATGGCCCACACGGCCAGAGCGAACAGGGCCAGGAACGGCGCGTCGTACGGCGTGATCACGTCCATGCTGGCGCCGATGACGAGCAAAGAGACGAGCAGGGATTGCAGGGAACGGTTATGGGATACGGAGAACGTTCGCATCAATCCGAGGTGGGCGATGCTGTAGGCGGCCAGGGAAATAATGTGCAGGACCACGTAAGACTGGAACAGGCTCCTGCCCCCGAACAGCAGGTCGTTGATAGCTATGAGCAGGTCGCGACCCAGTACGCGGTAAGCGTAAATCCCGTTGAAAAACTGGTTGGTGAACGACGTGAGGTCGATAACGGTTTGCGCCGAGTAGGGCGACGTGAACCGGTACATGGAAATGTACACCACCAGCATGGGCAGCACGATTGCAGCCCCGGTTTCAACCAGCAACTCCACCGAGGTCCGTGCGCCGGCCTTCTGCTCCAGGTTCGATCCAGCCTGTTCACTCATCCCTGTTCCTTGAGTATAATCATACCAATTTTCCTTGTCTCCACATCACCGTTGGATAACAACCTTCGACTGGGCAATTCCCGCGTCCGTTTTCAATCGCACGATATAGATCCCGTTCGGAAGGTCGCCCGCGTCGAAACCCGCCCGGTGGCGCCCCGGTCCCAGATCGCGGTTGAGCACGGTGCGCGTTTTCCTGCCCAGGATCGAGAACAACTCCAGGCTGACCGGACCCCGGTTGCGGGGTGGAATGTCGAACTCGATGGTCATCCACGAATTCCCGGTCGCCGGTTGCGGGTAACTGGAAAGAATCGCGGGGCGGTTGGGGGCGCCGGAGCGCTCCGCGATGCCTGTTGTCGATGAACGGTACAACGTGAGAAAGACCACCGAGTGAGGCTGCAATGTCATCGCTTTCGGGAGAAAAGTCAGGCTGTCCTCCGAGAGAACGACCTGGCCCGGTGTGACGTCGTTATTGGCCTTGATGGATGCCCCCTCGAGGCGTTGGATCTTTCCACCGCCAGGTTTGAAGCCGTGAATGAACAGTTTCAAAGGCAGCGATTTCGATTCGGCGGTATTGACCAGGGCGATGAACAGCGTGTCGCCGGTCGTCGATCGGGCGGCGGCGGCGTACGCCAGGGGCAGGGGCCTGTCGTATGCAAGCTCTTCCGGCGATTCGACGTTCGAAATCACGCGCGAGGTGTTTCTCCATGTCTTGAAGCCTTCGAATACATACCCCATAGGGCAGATGGCATAGTTCCGTTTTTGGGTGTTGATCAGAGCAAGGGAGCCGCCGTGAAGGGCGAACTGCTCGGCATGCCAGACCGGCAGCGTATCGAGACCGTTGATGACCCGAGTGAAGTACTCCGCCGCGATGATCCCGCCTTCCAAAGTGCGGTTGAGTTCCCAGATGCTGTCGTCGAGGAAGATGTTCCACTCCGTAACCCCGATGCCCAGGAGTTTCGTCATGCCGAGTTCCCGTACCGCCTCCTGGACGCGGCGGTACACGAACCACCGTGTTCGCTCCCAGCCGAACTGCCTGCGCTTTTGGTACGTGTCGTAGGGAAAAGAGGCGTTGTAGTTGTGGGTGACAAGAAAGTCTATCTGGTCGAAAATCATCCGCAGGCTGTCGTTGGACGCGATGGGTTTTGAATCGACGAAGGGCACGGTAGCCGCCCCGATGAGAATGGGGACCGATGACGGAGCCGCCCGCATGGCCCGGGCGAAATCCACGTATCCCTTGTGCCCGATCGTGGTGTACTCGACGAGAAAGTACGAACCGGCGGGCGGTATTCGGCCGTGAGTTCCGTCGCCGAAGGTGATTGTTCCCGTTTCCTCGTCAATCGTGAACACTTCCGCGTCAGCAGGCTGGGAGGATAAATCCAGGGCCCGCTTCCATTCGGTGAAGACGCCGTTCTTTACGCTGTCTTTCGAAGCCGACCAAAAGACGCGCGCTCTCCTGACGGGAGGGAAGCGCAGGTGATAGGTCTGGCCGGCTCCCCCGTCGGCTTTGAAGAAATCGCCCTTGAATCCCACCGGGTCATGGATCGATCCCGGGTAGCGTCCCCGGCGCTCCTCGTCCCCGCCGAAGAAGTACTTGTAGGGATTTTCCGCCGTCCAGGAGTAATACCACATGTGAGGTTGGTTTTCCTCGTTCCCGATTTCGAAATAGCGCACGTTGAGCGGATCGGGGAAGCCCAGGTTTGCCCGCACACGTCCCCAGGTGGAGGTTGCGGGGCCGTTGCAGAATTCCACCATGTCGGCGGCATCCTGCGCGGTCATCGTGCCGAAGTTGATGGTGACGCTGAGCTCCGCGCCGATTTCCTTTACGAACCGGATAATCTTTTGGATGTTGGTCTGCTCCGGGTTGCTGACGCGCTTGCCCGGAGCGATAGTAAGGTCGCGCTTCCAGTCGTAGTTGTCGGACTGGTTTCCTCCCGGCCAGCGCACGATGCGGATGCCCAGTTGACGGGACTTCCTGATGAATTCGGGGTTTTCCACGTTCGTCGCGGAGACGCTGTTGCTCAATACGTTGCTGCCCCATAGGAGGCCGTCCAGGGTAGGGCCGGCGCTGTCAGCGAAAATCGTAACCCGTGCCGTGTCGAGGCCCTGGCCCGGCACAGTGGTCGAGAGCAGGACGCATACG
>JALUUP010000013.1 GCA_027021285.1 Bacteroidota bacterium
CGGGCTACGAATTGTTGTCCCCCGAGACGGGTTTCAGGCCTCGTATCGTAAACGTGCTTCCCTTTCCCTTCACGCTGGAAACGGAAATATCAGCTCCCAGCAGATTCAGGTACCGCTTGACCAAAGCCAGCCCCAGGCCGATACCTTCGTATGGTCGAGAGTATCCCATTTCTTCCTGTGAATACGGTTCGAATATTTTTTTCTGGAATTCCCGGGATATCCCGATACCTGTATCCTGGACGTCGATGCACAACTCCTGGCGAGCACTGAAGTACAACCGCACGCGGATCTCTCCCTTGTGGGTAAACTTGATCGCGTTGTCGAGGAGATTGTCCATCACTTTTTGTAAAACGTACCTGTCCGCATTGACGGTGATATCACCGCAATCATTCGTAAACGCGAGCTCAAGACCTTTTTCCGCGATTATTAGCTTTTTCTCGTTTACGATGTCCTCCAAAAGGGATGGCAGCTCGAGAGATGTGGGTGATATCTCCACGTCGCCTGCCTCCAATTGCGAAATACTGAGGATCATGTCCACTGTACGCATGAGGCGCTGCGAGGCGTTCCTGATGGAATCGAAAATATCCGGAACATCGGTTGAGACGTTGCTCTTCATCTGCATTTCCAGGATGTCGGTGTAACCCAGGATGATATTCAGCGGAGTCCGGATTTCGTGCGAGATGTTGGCTATGAACGCGTCCTTGAGTTTGTCGGCCTGTTCGGCACGGGCAAGCGCTTCGCGCAACTTTTTCTCGCTTTGCTTCCTCTCGGTGATATCACGGATAATGGCGGTGTAGAATGTCTTGTCATTTCTGTTCCAGCGAGATACAGACAACTCCACGGGGAATTCGTCGCCGTTTTCGCGAAGTGCCGTTAGTTCCATCACCTTTCCAACAAGATTGGATTCGCGGTCTTCCGAGAGGCGTGCGAGAGCATTGCGGTGATCGTTGAAATATTGCGATGGTATAATTATGTCGATGCGTTGTCCAACAGTGCTATTTTTCTCGTACCCGAACATGGTTTCCGCACCGGGGTTCCAGGATACGATTTCTCCATTATCGTCGATAGTGACGATGGCTTCGTATGCAGCTTCCACCAGGGATCGATAACGCTCTTCACTCTCCCGCAGTGCATTCTCGATGTCCTTGATCATGGTAACATCGTCCAGAGCCAGCAGGACGTTTGGTCCGAAGTCCCCTTCGAAGTATGCTGTGTGAAGGCGCAAGTGAGCCTTGTGTGGGGTGTCGTTCAACAGGATGAAGGATGCTTCCTTTCCCAGGATAGGCTTTTTCGTCCTGAAGGTGTCCAACACGATGTTTCGGGCCACGCAGGATTTGCATACCGGTCCGAAGCCGCATCCCTCGGGTACGTCAAGATGGTGGATGCAGTTCATGATCTCGCCGGGCAGGTGACCAAGCAGGTCGTCCTCATCAAATCGCGACAGCGATGCGGCTGCCGGGTTGAAATCGCGAACCCGGCGGTCGGAGTCCAGTATGAACAATGGGATAGGATTTGAGTCAAAGACGGCTTGCAACTGCCGGTGCCGGCGCTCGCTCAGGAGTTGCGATTTTCTCACTTCAGTCAGATCAATATCGTACGCGATCATCTGGACGACTTTTCCCGTTTCGTCCTTGAGCGGAAAGCCGTGTACCTGCAGGACCTGTTCCAATCCCTCGGCGTTGTAATGGACGTGTTCCACCACTGCCGGTTCCCCGGTTTCCCGCACCCAGGTCAGAGGGCAATCGCACCCGATTTCATGACAGGGCCGGTCAACGCCATGCGTGGCTTTGTAGCACGTCGTCCCGGCTGGAAGCCCGACCAGCCCGCTGGCCTTGTTGGCGAGGGCGATGGTATAGTCATCGGCGTTGATGACATAGAAGGGGTTGGTGAGAGACTCGATGACGTCGTGGAGAAATTCCCGTTGCTCGCGCATGGTTTGTTGAGCCTTGACACGTTCGGTAATATCCCGGGCAATACCGACGAAGGCCACTGCTTCGTTAGCTTCGTTTCGAACGACCGAGGTCGAGAGAAGGAGCGGAAACTCGCTACCATCCTTGCGTCGATTGCGGATCTCGCCCATCCAGCCTCGTTCCAGTGTTTTGTCCTGAATCGCTTTGCTCAAGTTCTTGGGAAAATCTACCGCTCGTACCAGGGAAATATTACGTCCGGTCACCTCGTCTCTGGAGTACCCATAGGTGTTTTCGAATCCCTCGTTTACGTAAAGGATATTGTTTTCAAGATCCGTGATGACGACGGCGTCCATCACGCTTCGGAGGGCGTTACCGAGCAAGTGGAGTTGCCGTTCGGCGGCGATTCTTCCCGTGATGTCTTCCACGGAAACGACTACCGTTTTGACATTGTTCTGATCGTCAAATACCGGTGCTGCGTTAATTGACAACGATACGCTTCTATTGCCCGGCCTGTGAACTGTCATCTTCTTACCATACACCGGCAACCCGGTTTTGAAAACACGCCGGTATGGTGGAATGTCCGTGGGAGAGAGCGGGGACCCGTCGATCTCGGTTGCCTCCCACTTGATATCAGTGAGCGAAAGTCCGAAAAGGTCTGTCCGCGATACGTCAAAAATATTCTCGATTTCCGCGTTGGCGAATGTAATAGTGTCCGATTTATCGATAGTGATGATCCCGCCCGGGATTGTTTCCATGATATGGGCAAGCATGTCCCGTTCTTCTCGCAGGACTGTTTCGGCTTTGGAGCGTTTTTTTTCGGAACGGTACAAAATGTACAGAAACGCGCCCGTAAGAATCAACAGGATGATGCGGTGTATGTTTTCGTGCTGGGAGGTGAAAAGAGTTTCCTTGAAGAAGACGAAGTAATCGAGAAGCGCTTCAGTGAAGATACCGATGACGATAAAAATCAGGGCAAGGAGAATGACCGGGCGGAAATCACGCATGGTTGGAAACGGTCGGATGTAAAAAGTAGAAAGTGTGGGAAGGGGCCAGGGAGCACGCGCCGGCCGGATGTGCTGCTCCGCTGGGCTGTATTACACCTCTACCCGGTGCTTCAGGCGGGTTGGCACGATTTTCCGAATATTTTTCCCTCGTGTTGACGGCCATACCCATCAACCTGTTTGTAAAAAGTCATCCCTCCTTTACCGCACAAGGGAAGGTAACGCGCGGTGGTGAATGATACAAGCTATTTAATATCGGAACGTGCGAATATTGCACGTTTATCCGGTTTGTTGAACGGCAAGAAGGAGGCGCCGTTAACGCTTGATGTGCGCCACGAACTCGTCCACTTCCGGCAGGCCGCCCTGGAAAATCAGGTAGCCGTTATACGGCTCCCGGTCGGTAATCTCGCCGTTGATAGGAGTGAGCATGATGTGTTTGATCTCTTCGAGGTCGTCGGACTGGGCCAACGCCCAGCCTAATTTTACGTACGCGACTTCCGGAAGCATGTTTGCGGCGGGTATGACGCCGAGTTCCATCATCTCGCGCCCGGTTTCGTACACGTACATCTGGACGTAACCCCATAATGTTTGGACGGTCATGTACACGGCCACGCCCGCCTCCCGGCAACGTTTCAGCGCGGGGTACAGGGGTTTGTTGACGTGTCCGAGTCCGGTTCCCGCTATGACAATTCCACGATAGCCGTTTTCGATCATGGAATCGATCATATCCGGCTTCATGTTGGGGTAGTAGTAAACGATCCCGACACGGTCGTCGAAGACGGGGTTGACGCGCACTTCCTTGTCTTGACGGCGGCGCCGGAAATCTTCCCGCAGGTAGGTGAATCCTTCGCGATCAACTTTTGCGAGAGGAATGTCGCCAATGGTGCGAAACGTGGATCGGTAGCTGGAATGCATTTTCCGAACGCGGGTGCCGCGGTGCAGCAACCCGTACTGGTCCGAGGTCGGACCGAACATGCATACCATTACTTCGGCGATCTCGCATTCAGCGGCTGTCTTGACGCTGTGAATCAGGTTCAATGCCGCATCGGACGAAGGACGGTCGCTCGATCGCTGGGAGCCGACCATGACAATAGGGACAGGGGCATTTTGCACCATAAACGACAGCACGGCGGCGGTATGATGCATCGTGTCTGTTCCATGTCCCACGACAATCCCCTGCACGCCTTTTTCTATCTCGTTCCCGATTTCTTCCGCGAGACGAATCCACTGTTCGGGGCCCATGTTTTCACTGAAGACACCGTAGAGTTTTTCCGTTTCAAGGTTGCAAATGTCTGCCAACTCCGGCACGGAGCCGTACAGTTCTCCGGGTGTGAAGGCGGGAATGACGGCGCCGGTACGGTAATCGAGCCGGCTGGCGATCGTGCCGCCCGTACCGAACAGCTTGACGCGCGGTCGCCCGGGAGCGTACGGAAACTCTTTTTCGGGAATTTTGTAATGCGCTTCCTTGTATCCTTTCTCGACCAGGTTTCGTATCCGGTTGACGTTGACACCGATATTATACCCGGTGATCATTTTCAACACGATGTGTTCCCCGTCCGCTGTTTCGGTTCGCGGCAAGATGATTCCACGAAATGTATCCTCGTCCGTGATGACTTCCGCGTCACTCCAAACCCTGACATGGAACTGCTTCAGGGTTTCCAGCGCCGTACCGTGGTACCCCTTGTATGGATTATCAGTCATCGATTCAATGATTAATTCAGAATTGTGAATTGAAAATTGCCAATTGTGAATTGAAAATTGCCAATTGACAACGCTGAATCTGACATCGGTTCGTTGTTCGACTCGTCATTGACGATTGACCATTGGTCATTGGTAATTGACAATTTCAA
>JALUUP010000014.1 GCA_027021285.1 Bacteroidota bacterium
CGCGCGACCCGATAACGAAATCCGCCTGCCCGCGCAGAATTGGATCAACCAGCACCGGCAGCTCTTCCGCGCAGTCACTGTAATCGCCGTCCATGAAGGCGACAACCGCCGGCGGCCGGTCACGCAGGGCCTCGATCCCCCGTCGGCAAGCGTACCCATAGCCGCGTCGTTGTTCCGCCAGGACGACAGCGCCCGCTTCCCGCGCGGCGTTTTCAGTGCCATCCGAAGAGCCGTTGTCCACGACGATGACGCGGGAGGCAAAGCGCAACGCGTCCCGTACGACGAGAGCGATCGCTTTTTCCTCGTTCAAGGCCGGGATGACGACACCAACCTGCCGTGTATCGAAAACCGCCATCGTGCCCGCAAGATACGGATTCGGCGGGTTTTTCCGACTCAAACATGAGTTAAAGTCGTTTGTGAAGATTTCGCAATAAATTTGCTCACCTATTGATTTTTTCTTTAGATGTAGCTACGTTCATTTATCACAGTTTGATATGCGGAATAAAGCATTTGGTAAATTCACTTATCAACATTACATGCAAATCAGATTAAGACAGCAACATACTCGTCCACCATCTGACCCGGTTCTTCAAGGACGGCAGCGCCGGACAACCTGCTTCATCCGATCAACCTGGAGGATTTTATGCTCATAAGACGGCTAACTCTTCTTCTGTTCTTCTTCACGATACTCGGCGGCGGCCTCCTCCGGGCCCAGGAATCGACGATCGAGCAATCGTGGGAACATCCCGCACCGAGGAAGCACGTCGATAAAAGTACGTACAAGCCCTTTGCAGGAGAGACCACGACCAACCCGGCAAATGAGCGCTACAATCCCTGGCAGCAATCACGGTCGGTGGAATCCTACCCCTGGCCGAACCTGCCGCCGCGTCCCGGCGCATTGGACTACCACAAGGCAAATACTATGCTCATCGACTCGCTGACGAACCTGTACTGCCTGTCAACGAACTACTTGCGGTACCTCCGCCAGCGGAATGATCTCACGGTATCGTTGACCAAAACATCGGCGCATAAGGAATTCAGCTACACGAAAGGAGCGCCCATACCGGAAAGTGTTCGCGTTCAACTGAAAGAATTGTACGACGAACTCCAGACGCTGTTGGTTCAATGTATCGAGGGGCGCTGACACCTTGCAATTTCTGACAACTCAATCCATACATATTGGGAGTCATCTCATGAAAAAGTTTCTTCTTCCTCTGATCCTTCTTGTCGGACTCTTTCCGTTATTCTCGGGATGCACGCCGCCCATGATGAATACCGACAATGGATGGATTACCTACGAAGTTCGCGATGGTCTTTCCTTTGGTGACGCGTGGAATATCGTAGTGGACATCATCCTGTCCCACGATTACCAATTCGAAACGATCGTGCGGGACGACGGATACATGAAAACCGAATGGAAATACGAAACGGTGCCGGACTTCGCTTCCGACGTTCGCACGCGTATCGCCGTAAAATTCACGTATGGAAGAAAGACTGTCCGTATCAAGTACGAAACCGAATACCTGACCGGAGAAGCAGTTCCCGGACTCGACATTCCGCGCATCGCCGACATCAAGGAACAAATCCGGGACCAGATTCGCTAAGCAGCGGCGTAGGCGCAGCTTGCCGGATACTTTCATGTGGTTTCACTTCAGGAGGACAGCATGATCACTCGACAACAATTTCGGACATGGCTCGCGGTGGCGGCACTCGGCTGGTTCTGTTTCTTCCAGGCGCCTGTCCTCTCGCAAAACCAGGTCTCAGGACTGATAAATATCGCGGAACAACCCATTCCACAGGTAAACGCGAACATCAAAAGTCTCAACATCTCGATATACGGAATTACGATCGGAATGCCCTGGGGCGAAGGCCGCACGTTGCTCGAGCAGCAGGGTGTCGCGTACATGTTCGAACGCGGCGCCTCGCCCACGGTTTACGTGCCTCCCCAGAATTCCACGTTCTACTTCGTGCTCAATCCCAGCTCCTACGAAGTCATCGAGATGGGGGTTATTGGTGTGGCCAACCTGCCGCTGGAAAACCAGTTCCTCGTGGACGGCCAGCGCTGGCGGCTGACAACCGCGCGCACATCATTCTTCGGCAACGAGGGTGAATTCATCGTCAACGAGGAAGGCGAATCGTACAACTTCCCCTACCAGGGATTCGTGCTCAAGTACATCAATCCGGGGGCGTTCAAATTCGTCATGGTCCGACCAACCAACTCGCCGCTGACAACGGGATACCGACCTCCGCACACGACCACGGCACCAGCGCCGGTAACGAAGAGCCACGATCTCGCGTATTACCTCGACATGTTTCGCAAAGCGCGCGCGAAATTCGAAAACCGGCAGTACGCGCATGCCATCACGATCTTCCGGAAAATCCGGGACAATACCGACGACCAGTTGCTCAAAGTCCGCGCAATGTACTGGATCGGGGAAAGCCTGTACGGATTGAAAGATTACCGTGCGGCGAAAATGCAGTTCCAGGAAGTTCTCGCCGCCACGGATATTGAGACATTGCGCAAGCCGGCCAAGATCATGATCAAGAATTGCGATGCTCATTTGCGTTGACTACCGGTACATCATTGAAACCGTCCATCATCGTGCTGGACGGTTTTTTTTTCTTTACCCCGTCCCGGGATGATCGTATCGCCAGGTAATTTCTCTTCCCGATTACTACGCTGTTGGAATACGCCGCGGTGAAACTTCAGCTCTCACAGACACACCTGGATATACTGCTTCGAAACTGGCGTCGCGATCTGCTGGGCGCCGCCACGGCGCTCTCCGGCGACGTACCCGGGGAGCATCAATTGCGACGCCTCGCCCTGCTCCTGACAAGCGGGGAACCACTGACAGAATCCGCGATCGCGGAAGCATACACGGAAAAATCAGGACTGGTATCGCAGGCAGGATTCATCCTCTGTTCTTTCCGGAAACAATTACGACGACTTGCAAAGGAGAAGGGTCTGCGCGTGATTCCGGAATTCTGGCGCCAACTCGATCTCAAGATCGAGGAAGTGATGCTCTACCTGGTCCGCGCCCGGACGGGAAAGGAATTCTCGCAGGTGTTGCGCTTCAGCCAGGAGCTTCTCCATTTCGAGCGGCTGGCCGTCACCGGGCAACTGGCAGCCGGGCTGGCGCATGAAATCGGCAACCCGCTTTCATCCATCTCCTCCATCGTCCAGCTGCTGATGCGAAAGAACAACAACCCGGACATGGCCAAGCAACTCCAATCCATTAATACCAGTATAAACCGCATCGCCCGGATCGTCCGCGGCCTTGTCGGTTATTCCCGGCCCGCCACCGAAGAAACACAAATCGTCCAGGTGAACGCTCTCGTCAAGGAAGCGCTCAATATCATCCGCTGCGACAAGCGCTTTCCCCGGATCACCCTGCGCGAGAACTACGAAGAAACGCTCCCTCCCGTCACCGTCATCCCCGATCAGGTCATCCAGGTATTCGTGAACCTCTTTCTCAACGCTCTCGACGCCATGGACGGAAGCGGCGAGCTTCACGTGGAAGCCCGTGCCGGCGACGGTTCCGTTGACGTCATTGTGCGGGACAACGGCTCCGGCATCGATCCAGAGCATCTCGAATTCATCTTCGAGCCCTTCTTCACGACCAGGAAAAACGGTCACGGAACCGGCCTCGGGTTATCGGTGAGCAACGGCATCATCCGGAAATTCGGCGGTGCCATTACCGTCGAAAGCACGCCCGGAAAGGGCAGCGCGTTTACCGTGACCCTGCCGGTCCGCCGTCGCGCTCCTGTCGTCGATCCAGGGATCCAGAAATGACACACCACGTTCTCATCGTCGACGACGAAAAAGACATCCGCGAACCACTGGGCGAGTTCCTGGACGGAGAAGGCTTCCTCACTCTCCTGGCGGCAGATGCCCACGAGGCGATGGACAAGATGTTCGAATACCACGTCGATACGGTAATCAGCGACATCCGCCTGCCGGGAAAAAGCGGCCTGGAGCTGATGCGGGACATCCTGAACGAATACCCGGAGACCTCGTTCATCATCATGACAGCATATGCTTCCGTCGATTCTGCGGTGGAAGCCCTCCGGGCGGGCGCCTTCGACTACATGGTGAAGCCCGTGGATTTCAGCGAGCTCCTGCACCGCTTGAAGCGCATCATGGAGCACCGGGTCATGCTGCGGCAGAACATGCAATTCCGCAAGATGGTGCACGCCGAGGAAGGCTTTCACGAAATCATCGGCAACAGCCGCGCCATGAAGCGCGTCATCGAGAGTATCAAAAAAGTTGCGGGATCGAACGGGAACGTCCTGCTCACCGGAGAGAGCGGAACGGGTAAGGAGCTGGTGGCGAAAGCCATCCATTTCAACAGCCCCAGGAAAGACAACGTGTTCCTGCCAGTCAATTGCAGCGCCATCAGTCCCAACCTTATCGAAAGCGAGCTGTTCGGCCACAAGAAAGGATCGTTCACCGACGCGGTGGAGGACCGCGAGGGCATGTTCCAGGCCGCCGACGGGGGAACGCTTTTCCTGGATGAAATCGCCGAAATATCGCTGCCCGTCCAGGCCAAGATGCTGCGAGCCATCGAGGAAAAGGAAATCCGGCCGGTCGGCAGCGCCCACACGATCCAGGTGGACGTGCGCATCATCGCCGCCACCCACCGCGACCTCCAGGACATGATTCGGCAAGGAACGTTTCGCGAGGATTTGTTCTACCGCCTGAACGTGGTGGAAATCCACCTGCCCGGCCTCGACGAAC
>JALUUP010000015.1 GCA_027021285.1 Bacteroidota bacterium
CGATCAATCCCTTCGGGTAGTGCTTTATCACCTTGAGATAGTCGTCAACCCATCCGACTACTCCCATTCCAAATGTCGTGATAAGAATCAGCCAAACGTATGTTTCCCTTATCGGTCCCCACAAAAGAACGGGAATCAGAACGGCACAGAGGATGATCAAACCACCCATGGTCGGCGTCCCCGCCTTGGCCTGGTGGCCGGCCGGAGCCTCAAGCTTGGCCGTTTCCCCGATCTGCCGGCGTTTCAGGAACCGGAGGATTCTTGGACCGACGATCCACGTTATCAGCATCGCCGTGATAGCCGCGGCGGCCGCGCGGAACGAAATGAACCGGAAAACGTCGAAGCCGGGGGGGTTGTATTGCACGTTGAGATAGTCGAGGAGATAGTACAGCATTACACCTTCTCCTGCGATGGTTTCTCAGCGAGCGCGGCGACGACGTCACCCATCTGCATGGCGTTCGAGCCTTTCACAAGCACGGCATCGCCGGAAGCGACAAAATCGCGAATATCATCGCACAGTTTTTCCTTGTCCGTGTAGTGACGGACAAACTCGGCATGCGGTTTCACGGCTTCGGCAATACGGCGGGCATGCCGTCCGAACGTAAAGAGATACTGGAATCCCATTTGCACCAGCAGTTCCCCTACCTCCCGGTGCTCGGCGGCGCTTCTTGTACCCAACTCGAGCATGTCGCCAAGCACCAGGATTTTGCGCCCCTTTGTTTTCATTTCTTGTACGATCTCCACGGCGGCGCGAACCGAGTCCGGATTCGAATTGTAGGCATCGTCGATCAGGATGATCCCGTGAACGCGCTTTATTTCCATGCGGCGCGAGAACCCGCGAAACTTTGCAATCTGTTCGCGGATATCGCGCAGCGGAACACGAAACGCCAAGGCCACCGTCAGTACCGCGAGAGCGTTCTGCGCGGCTGCCATTCCCGGGATTGCCGGTTTGACTGTGAACGGGCGGCTGTAATATTTTTCCGCCTGGATCTCCATTTCCACGCATCCCTTTTCATCGACCCTCGTCCTGAGGCACTGCACATCCGCCTTGTGATGAAACGCGTAGGTGACAACGCGTTTCCCCTTGGTGTACTTGCGCAAGAGGGGTTCGTCCTTGTTCCAGAACAACAAACCGTGAGGCGGCACGGAGCGGAAGAGCGCGCCTTTTTCCTCGGCGATCGACTCCCTGTCCTTCAGACCTTCCAAGTGCGCTTTCCCGATGTTTGTGATAAGCGCGTGAGAAGGAACGGCGATTCTGGCCAGATGCGCGATATCACCGGGCCGGTTTGTCCCCATCTCCAGAACGCAGATGTTGTGCGAAGGACTGAGCCGGAACAGCGTTAGCGGCACACCGATGTGGTTATTCTGGTTGCCGACCGTGGCGTTGACCCGGTAGCGTTTCTTCAGAATACTGGTCAATAGCTCCTTGGTAGTCGTCTTACCGTTGCTTCCCGTTACCGCGATGATCGGGCAGTCGAATCTCTTACGATATAAATAGGCGAACGAGGTGAAGTACTCGAATGTATCCTTCACTACCAGGAGCGGGTATTTACTCGCCTGCCTTTTATGCGCTTCGAACCACGCTTCTTCGACGACAATAGCACGGGCGCCCTTTTTCAACGCCTCTTTCACGAATTCGTGCGCGTCGTATCGTTCACCCCGAAGAGCAATAAACACCGCGCCTGGCTTCATGGTCCTGGTATCCGTGGAAACGAAATTCAGCAACTGGCGGCGATTATTGCTCAAGTTCAACTCGAAAAGGTATTCGGTTTGTAATAAGTCTGCGATGCGGAATCCGGTCATGAACCGTTCTCCCGTTGTTCAAGGGCTTCTTGCACTACTTCATGATCGCTGAAGTGGATCCGGTCGGCGCCCAGGATCTGGTAATTTTCGTGCCCCTTTCCGGCGACGAGCACGAGATCGCCGCGGCGGGCCTGCCGAATGGCTTCCCCGATGGAGGCTCTGCGGTCGCGGTTGACCGTCACGTTGCGTGAATCGGGAATGCCCTCGAGAATATCGGCGATGATCGCGTCCGGATCTTCGGTGCGGGGATTATCGGACGTGACAAAAACGAGGTCACTGAACTCCGCGGCTATGGCGCCCATGGCGGGTCGCTTCTCGCGATCGCGGTCGCCTCCGCAACCAAAGACCGTAATGATCCTTGCGCCCGGATGCAGAGCATCGCGTATTTCCCGTAGAGTTACGAGCGCATTTCGTAAGGCATCGGGAGTATGCGAGTAGTCGATGAATACGCTCACACCGTCGTGCGAGGTTATTCGATCGAAACGACCGGGCACTCGCGAAACGGTTTCGATACCGCGAACGATTGCAGGCGGCGGAATATCGAGCATCAACCCCGCCGCAAAAGCTGCCGCCACGTTGTACGCGTTGAATCGTCCGATGAGCGGCGAAGAGATATCGACCTCGGAGCCTCGCGTCACCAGTCGAATCGCGTTTCCCGTCTCGGAAATAGCCAGGCTTGATATACGAACATCGGCGTTCTTGGAAAACCCGTAACCGACAACGGGGATGGTCAGTCCCGTCCGCAGGGTTTCCGCAACCGGATCGTCGAAATTCACGACGGCGGTACCGGTCGTGTACTCCGTGAACAAGCGCCGCTTCGCTTCCAGGTATCGGGTTCGGGTCTGATGGTAATCCAGGTGATCCTGGGTCAGGTTTGTGAACACGGACACCTGGTACGTGAGGCCATCGACTCTTCCCTGATCGAGGGCGTGCGACGACACTTCCATGACCACGTCCGAACAGCCGGCATCACGCATCCGGGCCAGGAGCATTCGAAGCTGGACCGGGTCGGGCGTGGTCAGTTGGGAAGCGTACGAAGTCTCGCCGATGCGGTATTCGACCGTTCCGATCAATCCCGCGTTGCCGCCGGAGGAGTGAATGATACTCCGAAGGAGGTATGATGAGGTGGTCTTCCCGTTTGTTCCGGTTATGCCGGTAAGGCGGAGGGAGGCACCGGGATTATCGTAAAACGCATCGGCGAACGCCACCAGGGCGGTGTGCGTATTTTCCACCACGATCACGGTAGTGTTGTGGTGCGTAAGGTAATCAGGCTGCAGCCATGTTCTCAATTCCTGTTCATATCGATCCCGTGCGACAACGACGGTAGAAGCGCCGGTTTCAATGGCCTGCCGGACGTAGAGATGACCGTCGGTATGTGTTCCATGAACCGCTACGAACATATCCATCGGTTGGACTTCACGGGAATCCGTGCGAATTCCACGAACCGGTACGTGCGTCTGTCCCACGAGGTGCGTCACGGTGACATCCGCAAGAAGATCGGAAAGTCTTTTCGGCGCCCTGCTGTATGTCGTGTCAGGTTTCTGCATTTGCCTGTCATGGAACGCGTGCAACTTCAACAAGAGATGTTGTCATCGGCGACGCCTTCAACGTACACGCAGCCCCTGGCTGCACGACGCTTCCCGGCTCGGGACGCTGGCCGCGGACGATTCCACTTCCGTTCACCCGCGCTTTGAGTCCCCTCGAGGTAAGCACGTTCACCGCCTGGCGAAGAGGCAACCCCGTCACGACCGGCACGACCGTGTTCCCCGCTTCTTGCCGCGTTTCTCGCCGGTTGATTTGAATTTCCATTCCCTGCCCGCAATCGGCTCCGGCGGCCGGCGTCGTGTTGTAAATCATTTTCCGATGCTTGAAGAGGACGGGAGTGAAACCGGTCGTGCGCAACCATTTCAACCCTACCCGGGACGGAAGACCCGAGTAATTCAGGAGCGGAAGGTCCGCCGACGTTCGAAACGTTGTTCCCTCGGACGGCGCCCTCGTGAAATCGGTCGTCGAGTTTATCAACCGCAACGCGATACGGCGAAACACCGGCGCGGCAACGGCGCTTCCGTAATACCCGTTGGTCGGTTCATCCAGGACGACGAGAATGAGAATACGCGGGTCTTCCAACGGAAAAAATCCCACGAACGAGGCAATGTGTTTCTGGTTGGTGTACACCCCGTTAATAAGTTTTTGGGCTGTGCCGGTCTTGCCTCCTATACGGATCCCGGGTATGGCCGCGGATTTCCCGGTGCCTTTGTTTACCACGGACTCGAGGATTTCCCTCATGACCGCCGCGGTTTCGGACTTGATGACCTGCCGTTTCGGTTCCGAAGTCCGTTCTTCGATGATAGTCCGATCATGAGAAAGCTGTCGTTTGACGAGGAACGGCGTCATAAGGAGACCGTTGTTGGCGATGGCGGCGTATGCCATGGCGATCTGTAGCGCGGTGGCGCTGAGGCCGTATCCGAACGCGATGCGCGGGAGCGTCGTGGGGTCCCAATTCGCAGGCGTGGGCAGGCTGCCGCTGTATTCCACGGGGAGATCGATACCGGTCCGAACGCCAAAGCCGAAGTTCCTGGCGTACTCGAACATTTTACGGGCACCGATCTTTCGGGCGAGTTTTACCATGGCGATATTGGAAGAATACGTCAGCGCCTCTTCCACGGTAATCATTCCCAGCGGATGATCGTCCCGTACTTTCGTGCCGTCTGCGAGTGTCAAGAGCCCTTCCTCGGCATATATCCTGTCATCACGATCCACCAACCCCAAATCGAGGGCAGCGGAAGTCGTGACGATTTTGAACGTGGAACCGGGATCAAACTGGTCGATGACGCTCCTGTTTTTCCAGGCAACCGAATCGTAACTGGCGCTGTTGTTGGGGTCGGCAACGGGATAATTTGCCATGGAGAGGATTTCGCCGGTTCGGGGC
>JALUUP010000016.1 GCA_027021285.1 Bacteroidota bacterium
ACCGGTGACCGGTTTTTTCGCGTGAAAATTGAATACGATTAATCCGGCTTTTGAATTATCGAGTGAGCGGGAATCCAAGACCGTTTCGTTGGATTCCCGCTCGATGTTTTCAACTGTTGGTTCCTTCGCGTGTGCCAGCGGGGAAATCACGTCTTCCGGAGTGTCGTGAATGTTACCCTGCTACTTGAGCAATAGCATGTTCTTCGCTGTTGAGTAGTCGCCGGCCCGTAGCTTGTACAAATAGACGCCGGCGGGGAGATCGTTTGTATCGAACCGCACGCCGTGGCCGCCGGCTTCTTCGTATTCGTTTACCAGTTCAGCGACTTCCTCGCCCAGCAGGTTGTACACCTTGAGTGTCACCCGGCAGTTCTCAGGTATCTGGTAGGTGATCGTCGTTGTCGGGTTGAACGGATTCGGGTAGTTCTGGTACAAGACGAATCTTTTTGCGACGGGAGGTACATCCGTATCCACGCCGGTTATGATCGACGTCGCTTTTTCGATAGCGTTCTTCAGCAAGGCTATCGTGTATTTGTGATTATGCACGCCCGCGCTTTCATCGCCTTCGGCAAGCGCCAGATTGAATTGCGCATCCTGGAGCAAATGTATCTTTGTCGAATCGTTGCTTCCGGTCAGGGCACTGTCCGCCGCGGCGATTTTTGCGTTTGCCATCGAATCATAATTGGAGTATTCGGATTGCCATCCGCGGATAACGACGTGAGCCGCTTTTGCGTCCATCGAACTGTGGCAACTGGTGCACGAGGCGGATTCGGTCCCATCTTCTTCCTTGATAAAGGTTGACCAGAGGTGCCCGCCAAACATAGATGCCTTTGTGTCCTCGACGTCACTGATATGCATGTGGCAATCGACGCATTTGATCCCGGGCATTGTTTGTTCATCCTTAATTCCAATCCCTCCGGTTCCCTGCGCGATATTATAGCTCAGGTGATCCGTGCCCGGAAAACGGAGATTGCCGTGACATCTTCCGCATAGTTCCTGGGAGGAATGAAGGACTTCGTAGCTTTTTGTCTTGGAATTGAAGTATGAGACCTGCTCGGGGTAATGCTGGTTATGACAGGAATTACACGCGACGTCTGGCCATTTATCTGTGTTTTTGGAAGCAGTGTTCTCCGTGAACACACCGTTTTCCGTTGAAAACAACAGGTCCAGCGCCTTTGCTTCAGTAATTCCTCCGTTCAATAACACTGACGTTGGAGCGTGACAGGCGATACAATCCTCGTCACCGATTACTTCTTCGGGAGTGCTGCCGGCAAATTCTTCGGCGATTTCACCCGCGACGTCATCCTGCCCGCCGTGACCGTGCTTGCTTATCTGCCAGGCATTGAATCTTCTGTGATCCGTGCCCGCATAACGCAATGTTCCGTGGCACTGTCCGCAGAGTGTCGAGGCGTTCGCGACGGGAGCATATCGAGCAGTCGGTGAATGGAAGATGGCCAGCGTCGGTGTGGAAGCCGGGTGATCGATCGGGACGTCGTGGCACGTTACGCACGCGTTGCTTGGCCATTCATCCGTATGCAGCGCGCGCGTCGAGTCCGTGTAAACCCCGTTCGTGGTCGAAAAGAAATATCCCATTGCCTGGCTTTCCGTCATTCCGCCGTTCGCAGCGATTGATGTTGCGCCGTGGCAGGCGACACAATCTTCCGCATCCTGTCCGAGTATCACGGAATCGGGTGGCTGGCCCGCCCATTCCTCAGCGAGTTCACCAGCGACATCGTTTTGGGTGTTTCCATGACGGCTCAGTAACCACTGATTTTTTTCCGTCTTATGACATTCACCGCATTTCAATGTCGATTGCGCCGATGATTGAATTGGAAGGAATACTGTCAAAAGGGCAATAAAGATCGTGAACAAATATGATTTGGTCGAAAGACACATATTACACCCCCTTTTTTGTATGGCGATCAGCATGAATCTATGACGCTTTCCAGCGTCGAATGGATATGCTTGTCCGGTGCATGCTTTCCCTTGATAAAATGTTTTCTGATAATTACTAGCAGCAGAAAAACAATTAAAAGGAAAACAGTATTGATAAGAACACTTGAAGCGGTGTGGTAATTGAACAACTCCGCCTCAGTAATGAACCAGACAATTATTCCCGCGCCAATACAATGAACCGTTCCATTTTCTTTTGGTCTGGCGGGCTGGTGATGAATCGCCAACAAAACAATGTGAGCGTGTATGCGCATGATGTAAAAATGGCGGGACATCGAATTCAAGAGATGGCCCGCCGTCTTTCAGAGAAAAGGGATGCCATGAAAATGGCAACAGTGTTTTCATCCCATGAATGTATCACTCGCAAAACCCGATACGGGATTGCGATCCATCCATTTGGTGTATTAATACCCATAACTATTCCTATTCCGATAAAAGGTACAGGAAAATACGTACAATGTCAACAGTCTTCCGGTGCAATGAGAAATAAACAACTGCAAATTCCGCCCCATGTTCATTCGCTCCCGTTCGCGGTCAATGGAGAACCTGGTGGGATGTCTTAACACGATCTGATGGCGCATAATAAAAACCCGCCACGTACATGATCTCTCACACTACGAGACGGGCTTGATCTACGGAACCGGATCAGAAAGGCAGCCCTGGTGGCGTCGCCGTTTCTGACGGATCAAATATGTTGTCCGGGTTTCTTCCCGGGGAAAATTCAGATGTCGGGCTCGATGTACTCAAGCGCCGACGCTCGCCGGAACTTCGGTTTAGCGCCTGCCGCGGTCACGTTTTCCATTAAAGGAACGGGCGACATTGTTTCGTGAGCGCCTGCCACCCCCGTTTCCCCGGCCGGAATTTTTCGGTGCCGGCTTGCTGGACCGGAAGGCGTCGTCGCAATGATAAGCGTGTTCCATTTCGGCGGGCACCGGCTTGCCCAACAGGCGCTCGATATCACGCAGATAGGCCCGGTCCTCGGCACTGCAGAACGAGATGGCGGCGCCGTTTGCTCCTGCGCGTGCGGTTCGTCCGATGCGGTGCACGTAGGTTTCGGCTTCCACGGGAAGATCGTAATTGATCACGTGCGTAATGTCGTCCACGTCCAAGCCCCGCGCCGCGACGTCCGTGGCAACGAGGACCCGGAACCGACCCTGCTTGAAACCGTCCAGCGCCTTGGTGCGCACGGACTGGCTCTTGTTGCCATGAATGGCGGTGCCGGTGATGCCCGTTGCGGACAACTTCTTCAGCACCCGGTTGGCGGTATGCTTCATCTGCGTGAAGATGATGGCTTTATTGATCCGGGGATCATTCAACAGGGAAACAAGCAGGGCGTCCTTGTTCCTTTTTCCCACGAAGAGAACCTTCTGAGCGATGCTTTCCACCGCCGGTTCGTCCGGCGCGATGGTCACCCGCACCGGGTCGCGGACCATGCTGTGAGCCAACGTCACCATTTTCGGCGGCATTGTGGCTGAGAAAAATAGGGTCTGGCGCTCTGCCGGAATGTGCGACAACACCCTTTTAATATCGGGCATGAAACCCATGTCGAGCATCCGGTCCCCTTCATCGAGGATGAATACCTCCACCGCGTCCAGGTGGATGAATCCCTGCTCCATCAGATCGAGCAACCGGCCCGGAGTAGCCACGAGGATATCGATTCCGCGATTCAAGGCTTTGACCTGGCGAAACTGGTTGACCCCGCCGAAAATCACGGTATAACTGATGGGAAGAAAGCGCCCATAGGTTCGAATTTTATCGCCGGTCTGTGCAGCGAGTTCACGGGTGGGAGCGAGAATGAGGGCCCGTGGTGTTCTTTTGCGGGGCCGACGGTAATTTTTGGAAAGCTGTTGCAAGAGGGGCAGGACGAAGGCTGCCGTCTTGCCTGTTCCCGTCTGGGCGGTGCCCAAAAGATCCCGTCCTTCCAGCAGGTATGGAATGCATTGTTCCTGAATAGGTGTGGGAGTAACGTACCCCTCGGCGGAGACAGCTCGCTGAAGCTCTGGAATCAGAGTGCTGAAGATACCTTGTGAAATCCGGGGTTTTGGTTGTTGCGTGGAATGGCCGTTGCGCCTTCTCGGCGCGTGTGCGTGTTCTTTCATGTTTCTCCTGGTCCGGGGTTCTACTACTCTTTGCCCGCCGGACACGTGGAAAAGAAAGGACCGCAATTTTCGCGGCAATCAGGCGTCCCTCCAATGTCACGGGATACCTGATGTTGATAAGAAGTATGTTATGAGCGATACAGTGCTTCGCCCGGTGAAATCAACTTCGAGTAAAATTTCACATCTGATATGATACGACAATAAAGCATGGAAAACAAATATGACGTGATGGGGGTGACTCCGGAGAAGGGAAAATCCTGGGGTAAAAAGTTGGCCGAGGTGGGGGATAGGGATTAGCGGTTTGGTTTTAACCGCAAAGGACGTGAAAAAAGCGTAAAGAACGCAAAGGAAAAACGTTCCAACGTTTTAATGTTCAAAGATTATAACGTTCAACCTGCGCTCAAGAAGAAATAAATTTCAAGTCCCTTTTTCCTGGTTTCGGGATAAACCGGCGACCCTGGCGACGCGACCCGGTGGACCAAGGACAAAAAGCACATCGTTGGCACAAAGCGGCATGTTGACACTTGGATTTGATAATACTTCAGAATCTCGACGTATCGCCAATACCGTAACGCCATAGTTCCTTCTCAATTCAGCTTCGGCCAGGCTTTTTCCCACTAGTGATGATCCCTCCGCAATCATCAGTGTATTGATTTCGACGTTGGGAAGTTGAAG
>JALUUP010000017.1 GCA_027021285.1 Bacteroidota bacterium
AATCTAAACAAAAAATCAGCAGGATTCAAGTAACCAATCGTACCAATAGTGTTCTTCCTCCTTCCATTATACATACCTGCATCCAAGCGCTCCCACGGAAAAATCGGGAATTTTGGACATGAGATTCGAGAGTTGAGATTGGGCGTATCGTGACGGCAGATGGCCGCTCAACATCGAACATCGCTCTCCCGTCGTCTGGTGTCTCATTCGCCAATTCGCTAATTCGAAAATCCGCCAATTTTCGTATGTTGCATCTGGGTTTTCGACCTGTCCCGAGCACGTCTCACATCATTCGGCGAAGCATATGAAACACAGCCTTGAACAGATTTCCGAGCTTATTCCTCCCATCAACGAAATCGGCGACCCGGAGCTGAGGCGGAAAGTCGCCGCCGTCTGGGACGAAGCCCTTGTCACCGGGTGCGGCGGGAAAGGGTGGACCTTCGACGAGCTGCGGGCCATTGCCTTTACGCTCCTTGCCGGCGACATCGACCTGCGGTTCGTGGAGCACATCAACTCCACAGCCCGCCAGTGCATCGCCATCGAGCAGGTGCTGAAATCTACCTTCGGCGACCGCGTGCCCATCGACCACGACACGCTCGTGGCGGGCGCCCTCCTTGCCGACGTGGGCAAGCTGCTGGAATACGACCGGGACGAACACGGCAACGTGGTCAAGGGCAAGCTCGGCAACGACCTGCGGCATCCCTTCAGCGGGGTGGCGTTGTGCTGGAAGCACGGCCTGCCGTCCGGCGTCATGCACATCGTGGCGACGCATTCCCACGAGGGCGACAGGGTGCAGCGCAGCATCGAGTCCATCATCTTTCACCACGCCGATTTCGTGGATTTCGACATCGCGAAGTTCCTCGGGAAGTCGTTGCAAGGATGACCCGCGGGATCTGCCGGCGGCTCGTTCGAGCCCCGGAGACCTGCGTCGGGACCGCAGTCCGGTAAACGGAGTCTCACATTCAACCCACAGGAGTCATGGCCCAGACCATTATCGAGAAAATCGCCCAGCGCTTCGCAATACCGGGCAGCCTGGCGCCCGGCGAGACCGCGCGCGCCGGAAGCTACATACGCATTCGTCCCCGTCACGTCATGACGCACGACAACACCGGCGCGGTCATTCCCAAATTCAGGAACATCGGCGCCCGCGGGGTCGCGGACCCGCGCCAGCCGGTGTTTGCCATCGATCACGACATCCAGAACACCTCCCCGGAAAACCTTGCCAAGTACGAGAAGATCGAGCGGTTCGCCAAGGAGCAGGGCATCGATTTCTATCCTCCGGGCCGGGGCATCGGGCACCAGGTCATGATCGAGGAAGGGTACGTCACGCCGGGGAGTTTCGTGGTCGCCAGCGATTCGCATTCCAACATGTACGGCGCGCTCAACGCCCTGGGCACGCCCGTGGTCAGGACGGACGCGGCGGCCATCTGGGCAGCGGGAGAAACCTGGTGGCAGGTTCCCCCCCAGGTGAAAGTCCGTCTCGACGGCGCTCTTTCCCCCGGCGCCACGGGCAAGGACGTCATCATCGTTCTTTGCGGCGCGTTCAACAACGACGAGGTTCTGAATTGCGCCGTGGAATTCCGCGGGGAAGGCGTGGCGTCGCTCACGATGGAGCAGCGCATGACCATCGCGAACATGAGCACCGAGTGGGGAGCGCTTGCCGCGATCTTTCCCTTCGACGAAGTTCTGAAGGAATACCTCTATCGCCGCGCGGATTTCTATGCCGCTCGCAGTAACGCGCCAGGCGACAACGGGACGCCTCCCTACACGCGCGAGGACGTGGATCGCTGGTACGAGGAGCGCATCCTCGCCGACGACGACGCGTTTTACGAAAAGGAACTCGCGCTCGATCTCTCGACGGTCGCGCCGCACGTGTCCGGACCGGACAGCGTGAAGATCGCGACGCCGCTTCCGGAGATCGAGGAGAAACGGGTGAAGGTGGACAAGGCATATTTGCTGAGCTGCGTGAACGGGCGGTTGGAGGACATGGCGGCGGCCGCCGAAGTCCTGAAGGGCCGGCGCGTGGCGGATGGCGTGGAGCTGTACGTGGCGGCGGTGTCCTCGGAAGTGGAAGGACGGGCCAGGGAGGAAGGCTATTGGGAGATTCTCATGCAGGCGGGCGCGATTCCTTTGCCGCCGGGCTGCGGCCCGTGCATCGGGCTGGGGAAAGGGACGCTCGAACCGGGCGAGGTGGGCATCAGCGCCACGAACCGGAATTTCAAGGGCAGGATGGGGAGCCGCGACGCGCGGGTGTACCTTGCCGGACCGGCCGTGGTGGCGGCGTCGGCGGTCCGGGGATACATCGCGGGAACCGTCCAGGTGGAGACGAAAACCGTTCGTACCCGCATCGTCGTGCATCCGAAGCCGCCGCGTCCCGCGACCAGGGTCGAGATCCGCGAGGGCTTCCCGGAGAGGATCGAAGGCCGGGCGCTGTTCCTGCCGCGGCACAATCTCGATACCGACGGCATTTACGGCAAGGATTACACGTACCGCGACGGCATGACGCCGGAAGAAATGGGCCGGGTGGCCATGATGAATTACGACCCGGAATTCCAGGACACGGCCCGGGAAGGAGACATCATCGTGGGAGGAAAGAATTTCGGCACGGGCTCGTCGCGTGAGCAGGCGGCCACGGCCCTGGCCCACCGGGGCATTCGCATGGTGATCGCCGCGAGCTTCAGCCAGACGTACGCCCGGAACGCGTTCAACAACGGGTTCATCGTCATCGCGTGCCCCGGCCTGGTGGACGATTTCTTCGAGCGATTCGCCTCCGGGGCGTCGCGCAAACTGACCATCCCCGGCCCCATGCTGGCTGTGGATTTTACACGCTCCGTCATTGCCTGCGAGAACAACACCTACCCGTTCGATCCGCTGGGCGGAGTCCCGCAGGACCTCGTCGTGGCGGGGGGATTGGAAAACCTTGTTCGCCGTATGATCGCCGTGGATTGAGCGGGCGGAGCGTCAAGATCATTCTTCATCACTAATCGGAAAAGGACATGGAAACGATCACGAGGAAACTCGCGGAATGGGCGGCAGGCCTGACGTACAACGACCTTTCCCCGGAGGCGATCCGGGCGGCAAAGCTGTTCCTGTTCGATTCCTTCGGGTGCGCCCTCGGTGGGAGCCGCCAACACGATGTCGTTATCGCGCACCAGTACGCGGAGGAAGTCGGCGGTGCGCCGGTGTGCACGGTAGTGGGAACCGGGCACCGCACCGATCCGGTAACGGCGGCGTTCCTGAACGCCCTGTGCATCCGGGCGATGGATTACAACGACATCTACTGGAAGGCCGATCCCGTGCATCCCACCGATCTCATTCCGGCCGCGCTGTCGGTATGCGAGATGCGGGGCCTGGGGGGATGGGACCTCATTCTCGGCACCGTGATCGGGCACGAGCTGGAGATGCGGTTTGCCGAGTGCGGCGTTCCCGGCATCAGGGAGTACGGCTGGCACCACGCCACCTTGACGGCGTTCGTTTCTCCCATCGTCGCGGGGAAGCTTCTCGGCCTCGACGCCGAGCGCATCCAGCACGCGGTGGGCATCAGCGCTTCCCACAGTTGCACGCTTGGCGCGGTGACGGCGGGCAAGTTGACCATGATGAAAAACACCGTCGATCCCATGGCGACGAGGGCGGGAGTGGAGGCGGCCCTGCTCGCGCAGAAGGGCTTTACCGGGCCTGCACACGTGGTGGACGGCAAGGAAGGCCTTGTGCACGTGTTCCGTCACGAGTGGGACCTCGACAAGCTGACGGCGGGACTTCCCACTTCGCCCGGCGATCATTACAAGATCCGCGACTGCGGCATGAAGGCCTACCCCATCGAGGCGCTGAGCCACGCGCCGCTCACCGCCATGATGAAGATCGTGAAAGAGCACGACGTCAGCGCCGACGACGTGACGGAGATCAAGGTGGAGGTCATCGCCCGGGCCGCGGATATTCTCGGCGATCCGCACAAGTACCGCCCCACCAGCAAGGAGACCGCCGACCACTCGCTGCCGTACAGCCTGGCCGTGGGACTTGTGGACGGCATGGTGACCCCGCTCCAGTTCACGCAGGAACGGATTGACGATCCCAACCTCATCCCGGTCATGGACAAGGTCAAGGTCGTGGCGAACGAGGAGTTCGAAGCGCTGTTCCCGGAATTCCAGCCCTCGCGGGTGACCATCACGCTGATGGACGGCCGGTCGTTCAGCGCGCGCGTGGACGTGCCCAAGGGCGACCCCCGCGACCCCATGACGGAAGACGAAATCGCGGTGAAGTTCAACGCCCTGGGCCGGGACGTCGTGGGCGAGGAGAACTGCATCCGTTTGCGGAAGCTCATCATGTCGCTTGAAGAAGAGGAATCTCTCGAACGGTTCTTTGCCCTTGCAACGAAGTGAAAAGTATTTCAGGTCCGTGGGAAGAGGTTCTTTTACGTGGTATCGTCCTTCGACTCCGCTCAGGACTCCGGCCGGGACTCCGCTCAGGACTCCGCTCAGGACTCCGCTCAGGACTCCGCTCAGGACTTCAGCCAGGACTTCGGCCAGGACTTCGGCCAGGATTCTTGCGAGACTCTACTCATATACCTATCCACCCACCAACAGGAGGAGTATTAACATGCGTTTGGTTGTTCTGGCAGTTTTCTCGGCGTTGATGATCACCGGGTGTTCGCACACGAACAATCTGGCCGAGTACGACGTGAAGGGGACGACCTGCCTGTTCCGCAACATCGTGGAACCGGAG
>JALUUP010000018.1 GCA_027021285.1 Bacteroidota bacterium
CTTCTTTCGCGCCCTCTCGGCGAGAGCCTTCAATCCCGCGACCTGCCGGGACGAAACCGCAACCTTCGCCCCGCGCTCGGCAAAGGCCAGGGCTATCGCCTTGCCGATGCCGGTTCGCGCGCCAGTGACCCAAACGACGGTATTCCTGGTTGTTTTTTTCATGCGAGTGTCGAGTTTATGAGACGAAGGAATTCATCACGGGACTTGATGTTTGTACTGAACTCGCCCAGCATCGCGCTGGTCGTGGCGACGGAATTCTGTTTCTCCACTCCCCGCATCATCATGCACATGTGCCTGGCCTCGACGACCACGGCGACGCCCAGTGGATTGAGCGTGTTTTCGAGCGTTTCGGCGATCTGCTGCGTCATGCGCTCCTGCACCTGCAACCGGCGGGCGAACATGTCTATAATCCGGGGGATCTTGCTCAGGCCGAGGATCTTGCCGTCCGGGATATAAGCGACATGGCACTTCCCGAAAAACGGCAGCAGGTGGTGCTCGCACATCGAGTAGAAATCCACGTCCTTTACGATCACCATCTCGTTGTAGCGCTCCTCGAACACGGCGCCGTTGAGGATCTCGCCTATATTCATCCGGTAGCCCCGGGTCAGAAATTCATACGCTTTGGCAACACGGTGCGGTGTCCTGAGCAGCCCCTCCCGCTCCGGGTTCTCCCCGATTTCCTCCAGGAGCGAATGGATGAGACTGGTTAACCGTTCGTGCTCGTTGGATTGTTCGTCAGCCATGAGTCATGCGCCTCGATATTCGACAATGTTTCGTTCCGTTTCGTACAACCGCACGCAGTGCAGTTTTCCCGCGGGGATTTTTTCCTCCAGCAGGACCCAGATCACCCGCGCGATGTTTTCCGCGGTGGGAACCAGGTCCGCGAATTCCGGGCAATCGTAGTTGAGATGCTTGTGGTCGAACCGCTCCACCACTTCCTCCCGGATAACGCGCTTTAATCGCTTGAGATCGACGACGTACCCGGTATCGGGATCGACCTCCCCCGCCACCACGACTTCGACCACGTAGTTGTGGCCGTGACCGTGAGGATTGTTGCACTTGTCGAACACTTCCCGGTTCCGTTCCTCGCTCCAGTCGGGGTTGTGCAGGCGGTGGGAGGCGCAGAATTCCTCCCTGCGGGTGACGTACATCATCAGGCGAGATCTCCGATCAGCGAGCGGCGGACGTCCCCGTTGATATCCGCGGTGTGGGAATAGTTTGGATGCTCAACCACGATCCGGGCCGGCTTCTCCGCATCGCGGAAATCCTCCACCATCTTGTCCGTCATGCGGAAGCGGATGTACTGCACGGCGCTGATCCTGCCGTCTTCACTTTGATCCTCGTCGAACGCCGCCGCCACGCGGTCGCCGTTGACCTCCAGGAACACGCAGTCCCTGGTCAGTCCCACCAGCACGTCCAGGTATTCCTTGATCCTGCCGTATTCCTGGATTTCGATGAGCATGGTGGCGCTGAGTTCGCGCTTGCCGGGGATGAGCTGGTTGTAGGTTTCGATCTCGTGCCGGATCGCGTTCTCGTCCACCATGCGTTCCACACGCATCATTTCCTGGATCTGGAACCGGACCGTGTCCCGGTTCTCGAACACCAGCGTCATGCGGTCGCCCACGGGCAGGCGGCGGTTCTTTTTCATTTCCACCACGTGTTTCCGGAATGCCGGGCGGATGCGCTCGTACTCCGCGATGTCCACGATATCGTCTCGCGTGATCGGTTCCATGCTGTTCCTTCGTTGTTGGTTTCCCTGTTACTTCAGCTTGTACGCGCGGGCGAGAAGCGATACGGGGTGCTCCGATTCCTGCCCCGTGGCCTGCGCAATGTGCATCTGGGCGAACGCGCAATCCGAGACCGTCGCAGCCGATTTTTTCTTTTCCAGTTTCCGGAAGAGCTTCCTGCCCGCGTGCAGGGACAGTGAAAAATACTCTTTCTTCATGCTCCACTGCCCGTCGTGCCCGGAGCATTGCTCGATCATCTCTACCCGCGCGCCCGGCAGCATCCTGAGAACGTCGCGGGACTTGTAACCGATGTTCTGCGCTTTCAGGTGGCAGGGCAGATGGTAAGTGATCTCACCGAATTCGCCATCGAACTCCTTGCTCAGCTTGCCCTCGTCGCCGAGCTTCTTGAGGTATTCCATGAGATCGTACGTGTGCTCCGCGACCTTGCGGGCGGCGTCGCGATCGCCTGCGAGAAGCGGGTACTCCTGCCGGACCATGAGACTGCAACTCGGGCTGGGGATGACGATGTCATACCCGGCTTCGACCAGCGGCAGGAGGTACGCGAGGTTGGCGTCGGCCTTTTTCGTCGCTTCCTCCAGGTCGCCGATGCCGAAGGACGGCATGCCGCAGCAGGTCTTGTAGCCCGGCGCCACTTCCACCTTGTTATGATGGAGCACGCGAACGGCGTCCTTGCCGATGTCGGGGTTGTTGAAATGCACCAGGCAGGTGGTGTAGAACGCGACTTTCGCCGCCGGCTGCTCGGGCGCGGGATTGCTCCGTCGCCACCGCTCGAACCACGCTTCGAACGTCTCGCCATGGTACTTCGGCAGCATCTTCTCCCGGTGGATACGGACCGTCTTTTCCATGAGTACGCGGCTCAGTTTGTTGGAATTGAGCCAATTCATGAGCGCGGGAAACTTGGATCCGATGGAACCGGCGCGGTCCGGATTGCTGAGCAACTTGTCCCGGAACGATATCCCGTTCTCCTTCACACGGATGGCCTGGGCGCGCGTGAGAAGGCGCGGAAAATCGAGCAGGTAGTCGTGCGGCGGCGTGTACGGGCATTTCGGGTAACACAGCTTGCACTGGTAACAGAGATCGGTTACTTCCTCGTAGTCGTGGTCGGTGAGGAACGTGACCGGGTTGTCCAGCGACTTCCCGGCGGTCAGCCGGTCGTCTTCTTCCTCGATGCGGCGGAAGAGCTTGTTGAAGGAAGGACAGAGATTGTCGCACAACCGGCAGCCGTTGCAGATATCGAAGACGCGGAACATCTCCTTTTTCAGGTCTTCCTTGTCCCAGTAAGCTGGTTCGGTATGATCAAATACCATCATGGCGGGAGTTCCCTGGTTCGGCAGTCTGAAGAGTAACCGTTTGTCTATGTCAAAAGCAAGCGCCGGAGATCTCGATACGGCGCCCGGCAGGCGATGGGAATGGACAGGCGCAGGGGGAAGATCGCGGGGCCGCCGCGGCGACCCCGTCAATTCCCTATTTACGACTCCAGGCTGTCGTAGGCCTTCTGGAAGCGCCCTGCGTGGGATTTTTCGGCGCGGGCCAGGGTCTCGAACCATTCGGCGATCTCATCGAAACCTTCCTCGCGGGCGGTGCGGGCGAATCCCGGGTACATTTCCGTGTACTCGTAGGTTTCACC
The DNA here is from genome assembly GCA_027021285.1 of Bacteroidota bacterium. Lineage (GTDB taxonomy): Bacteria > Bacteroidota > Ignavibacteria > SZUA-365 > JAADGX01 > JAADGX01. The sequence goes on from JALUUP010000018.1 coordinate 3,376, forward strand.
GGCGATGGCCGCTTGCAGGTTCAGTTTTGTGTCCCCGACAGGCTTGCCGGTGGCGGGGTCGCCGACCTCTTTCATGAACTCGAAGTGCCCGAAGGCGTGCCCTGTTTCACCCTCGGCGGTATCGCGGAACACGCCCGCCACGTCGGGGTAGCCTTCGATGTCCGCCTGGCGGGCGAAATAGAGATACCGGCGGTTCGCTTGTGATTCGCCTGCGAAACCTTCCTTCAGATTCTGGAGTGTTTTCGAATCTTTCAGTTCCATGTGCAATACTCCTTGTCTATGGTTACGGAAAAAATATGAAAAGACGGATTATTCTTCCAGCGCTTCCAACACCTGCTCCACGTGCCCCTTGACTTTCACCCTGGGAAAGAAATGTGTCACCTTGCCCTTCTCGTCGATGATCACGGTCGAGCGTTCGATGCCCATGAACGTCTTGCCGTAGAGCTTTTTCTCCTTCCAGACGCCGTACTTTTCCAGCACCTCGTGCGATTCGTCGCTGAGGAGGGGAAACGGAAGGTCGTACTTCTGCTTGAATTTCCTATGCCGATCCACGCTGTCCGCGCTCACACCCAGGACGACGGCGCCCCGTGCTTGTACGCGCGCGAAATTGTCGCGGAAATCGCAGGCCTCCTGCGTACATCCCGGCGTGTTGTCCTTGGGGTAAAAATAGAGCACGACCCTCCTGCCTTTGAACGACGAGAGCGACACGTTCTTCCCGCCGTCATTCGGCAGGGTAAACGCCGGGGCTTTCTTGCCGACTTCGATCATCGCGTCATCCTCTCCTGCGCTTCCTGTCTCACTTCAGCCCGGCCAGCGCGGCCTTGACCTCGTCGTAGTTCGGTTCCACGCCGGGATCATCGGAGACCCACTTGTAACGCACTGTTCCCTGGGCGTCGAGAACAAACACGGAACGCTTCGCAGCCGTGTATCCCGCCAACCCGGCGAAGTCCTCGTGATTCACGCCGTACGCGCTCACGACTTCGCGCTTGTAGTCGGACAGCACGGGGAAATTGAGATTGTTCCGTTCGGCGAACGCGGCGTTGGCAAAGGGCGGATCGACGCTGACGGCGACGACGTGCGCGTCGAGGTCGTTCAGTTCGGCCAGCGAGTCGCGGAACGCGCACAACTCTTTTTCACATACACCGGTAAAAGCCGCCGGGTAGAAGGCCAGCACGACGTTCTTGCCGGACAATCCCGAGAGAGAGACCATTTCCCGGTTCGTATCGGGAAGGGTGAAGTCCGGCGCTTTATTATTGACATCGACCATGAAGATTGTTCTCCTTGTTGTTTGGATGGAGCTTTTTTACTTGTTGATACAACCGCATTTGACG
>JALUUP010000019.1 GCA_027021285.1 Bacteroidota bacterium
CCCCAGGACAACGGCGGCCGATGGTTCGACCACGATTTTCATCCGTTCCCAGATAAGCCGCATGGCCCGGATGATGTACGCGTCGTCCACCGTGACGATTCGCTCCACGAAAGCGCTGATGATGGAAAAGGTGATGTCTCCCAGGGATGTCAGCAGGCCGTCCGCGATGGTTTGAGGATTTTTCGACGGAATGATCCTTCCAGCTTCCAGCGAGCGCCTGGCATCGTCCGCTCCCGAAGGCTCGACGCCGATAACACGCGTATCGTCCGACATTCCCGCCACGGCCAACGCCGTCCCGCTGATGAGTCCCCCTCCTCCGACTGGCGCTGCGATTGTATCCAACTCATCGACCTCCCGCAGGAGTTCGAGCGCGGCCGTTCCCTGACCGGCAATGACCAGCTCGTTGTTGTATGGATGAATGAAAGCGGCGTCGGTTCGTTCCTGGACTTCCGCCAACATCTTTTCCCTCGCTTCGAGCGTCGGCTCGCACAGGGTAATCTCTCCGCCATACTCCACCACCGCCGCCCTTTTGGCCGGCGTGGCGTTCTCCGGCATGACGATATAGGCGGGAACGTGACGGATGCGCGCCGCCAGGGAGAGCGCCTGGGCGAAGTTGCCCGAAGAATGCGTCGCCACTCCGACCTCGGTGATGTCCCGATCCGCACCCAGGACCGCGTTGCAGGCGCCGCGAAACTTGAACGCGCCGGCTTTCTGGAAATTTTCGCACTTGAAATACAACTGGGCTCCCGCCATGCGGTTGATGCTGTCGCTGGTCAGGACGGGAGTGCGATGCGCGAAAGAACGTATCCGTTCCGCCGCCAGCTCGATGTCGTCGAGCGAAAGCGCGGGTTCCTGGTTCATTTTCTGTTCACCTCGTGAAAATGCATGCAGGGTTAGATGGCCGGATCGCCGGACCTGGCGGAATTCCACGCCTGGAGAGGAATGAATTTTTACCCTTCGTATCCGTCACCCCGGAATGTACTCATTTTTTCGAAATTCGTGGGGTACTCTCTTACCGGTAACCACGGGCCCCCTGCCGCGCAACCTGTCCACCCTGCCATCGTACAGAGCCGCATCTCCAAACGAACGTCTCTCCCATAAACGGGAGGTACAAACATGAGAAATCTTCGAAACGTCGCGTTTGCCGCGACGCTCATCGTTCTGATGAACGTGGGACCGCCCGGAGCCGCCCCCGCTTCCATCGACTGGCCTGTGATCAGTCAAAACATTTGCAACGCCATCAAGTCGGACAACGACGGCCTTCGCCAATCAGCCGTGCAGCGCATTATCCAGTACGGAGGTCTCGTGTACGCGTCGGACATGGTCTTCGACCTGGTGAGCATTTTCCGGGACCACGACGACGCGCTCGTGAGGCAGACGGCCCTCGTCGCGTTGCACAAAACACGCGCCCCCCGGCAAAGGTTTTCCTCAAGCGACGTCCGGCGTTCGAAGATTCTCCCAAGTTCCGCTACCTCATTACCGCGATACTGATCGATACCGGTGAATTGCCACGACCGGGATCCGCCCGAACCGATCGCTGAAGAGATCGCGAGGGAACGTCGCGCATGCAGGAACGCCTTTCCGTAAAAGCACCGGGAAGGCGCATGTTTTTGAGAGACAGTGGGAACCGACCGATGCGATTATTTCTGGAGCTGCGTTCCTTCGACCACCGCTACCAGGTCGCGGAAGGGCAACCTCCAATCATAAGGGAGACTGAATTCCTTGAATCCAATTTGACCCTCGACGGTTTTTGCGTTGGCGATTTCTTTGAACACCCCTGGTGTGACGTTCACCCACAGGATTTCCCTCCCGGTCCGGGTCCCCTGGTAACGCGCATCCTCAAACCGGTACAGGTATCCATCGACCCGGAGCTGGACGCGTTTATGCAGGAGGTTGGCCCAGCCCACCGGTTTTTCCGAACGGAAACTCAGCTTGATCTCGTCCGGTCTGCAGGCCTGGTTGCCCGCGCAAGTGTACTCCGCTCCCAGGCTGAGATTACTGATCACCTCATCGGTCTTGATGTCCACCGGCGGCCACACGGCGATGCGCGTGGTGTTGCTCTCGTGGTCATAGGTTGTTTTGACCGAGGGGCCTGAAGCGGAACATCCCGCCAGGACGAACACCATAATAAAGATTTTCACAAGCCGCATGAATCACCTCCAGGATTAGGTGGAATTGTCTTGCTGTGACTGGTACCGTATTCGGTCGAGGAATGCAGACGGGGGTTTGAGAACTTTCCGTTTCGCGTAATCGAAAAAGACGATACCCGTTTTGACCCTTGCGATTTCCCTGCCTGTGTCCGCATTGGTGATACGGTAGTACATCTCACAATCAACGGATTCGCCCGCAATGGCCCCCACTTCGATCACGGCCACGTCGCCGTAAAACGCTTCCGAGCGGTACACGACCACGGCGTCGACCATGATGACTCCCGCGCCCGCCACGTCAAGCTCCGTAAACCCGAGCGATTGCAGGAACCGAATCCGCGCCTCGTGTACGAGGGACAGAACCGCATCGTTGCCCAGGTGACCAGCGTAGTTGATGTCGCTGACGCGGATCGGGATCTCCGTGCGAAACGGCAATCGCGCCGGTACGTCGATCTTTACCCTTGCCATGACTTGTTGATGCCTTTCTCGATGATTTGACAGAACACAACGGTTACATTCACAAGCGCTCTCATCGATCACAGGATAGCACTTTTTTTCACAACATGGCAATCATATATTATTCTCCAGGCAAGGATCGGAATAATCCCGCAATCCTCACCGGCTCCCAACGTACAAGCTTGTCATCTTTTTCGGGAATCACACTGCCATGCGACTTTCTCATACCATTTTCCTGGTCCTGACGTGGGCGGCGCTCTTTACCAATTCCGCTTTCTCAACATCGCCTGGCGGCGCAGATACCGCGTTCGTGGCTTCACGGTATTCGGAAGCGGCTCACCGGATCATCACCCGGGCGCTGTCCGACAGCGCGGCCTTCGAACGTCTGGCGTACATGTGCGATACGTTCGGCCCCCGTCTCAGCGGGTCGGAGAACCTGGAACGCGCCCTGCGCTGGATCGAAAAAACCATGAAGAACGACGGATTGGACAACGTGCACAGCGAACCGGTGATGGTTCCCCACTGGGTGCGGGGCAAGGAATCGCTGCTCCTGCTCGAGCCGCGCCGCTACGACATGCCGATGCTGGGACTGGGCGGCAGCATCGCAACGCCCCCGGAGGGTATCACGGCCGAAGCAATAGTAGTGAATACGTTCGAGGAGCTGGAGCGCCGAAGCGAAGAAGCGCGGGGCAAGATCGTCGTGTACAACCCGCCATGGGACGGTTACGGGCGAACCGTGCGGTACCGCACCCGTGGAGCCATCGAAGCGGCGAAGGCGGGCGCCGTGGCCAGCCTCATCCGATCCGTGACGCCGGTATCTCTGCAAACGCCCCATACGGGCATGATGCGCTACCACGACAGCATCCCGAAGATTCCCCACGCCGCCATCACGGTGGAGGATGCTGCAATGCTGGAGCGCATGCACCGGCGCGGACAGAAGATCGTCCTCACGCTGCGCATGGAAGCCAAGACATTGCCCGACGCGGTTTCGCACAACGTCGTGGCCGAGCTGCGAGGGACGGAAAGACCGGATGAGATCATCGTCATGGGAGGGCACATCGATTCCTGGGACGTGGGAGAAGGCGCCATGGACGACGGCGGCGGATGTATCGCGGCCTGGCAGGCGGTGAAATTACTCAAGGACCTGGGACTTCGTCCACGGCGCACCATCCGCGTCGTCATGTGGACGAACGAGGAAAACGGCATGCGTGGCGGTCTTGGTTACTTCGACGCGCACAAGGATGAAGTTTCGAAGCACTTGCTGGCCATCGAGAGTGACGCGGGTGTGTTCAAGCCCCGTGGCTTCGGTTTGAGTGGAAACGACACGATACGGTCGGTGGTGAATGCCGTGGCCCGGTTGCTGAACTCGATTGACGCAGGGGAAATTACGGAGCGCGGCGGCGGTGTGGACATAAGTCCCCTCATGCGTGCGGGTGTGCCGGGCATGGGATTGCGCGTGCACGGAGAAAAATACTTCTGGTACCACCACAGTCCCGCCGACACCATCGACAAGCTCGATCCCCGCGATATGAACTTATGCGTGGCCACCCTGGCGGTCATGGCTTACGTTGTGGCCGATCTGCCGGAAACGTGGTTCTGACTCTAAGGTCAGAGAGGCGAGGTTAGAGGTGGGAGAATTTGAAAATTGAAATTTGAGATTTGGAATTTGTTTCTTCCTGAGGGCAGGTAGTTTGAGACAAGGGGATTATCGATTTTGGCTTTTGGAGTATTGCGGAGATTTTGTTAGAACGTTTGAACGTTAAAACGTTCGAACGTTTTGCACTTCGCTGTTTAAAAAACCGTTGAAACGGTTTGAATTTTCCCCCGGTGAACATTTTTCCCACGGATGAATCCGTGGGCTGTTGGATTTCTTTGGTCCGATAATACATACAACCATTGCCTGTCATTCCCGCGAAAGCGGGAATCCAGGAATTCGCAATTTCTTTAGCACTCAGCATCGCTCTTCTGTGATCTCTTCGGGGTCGGGAGACCCCTCCTACAATTTCTGATAAACCGTAAACAATTCATCAGTTCTTAAAAAATCTCAATTTTCAAATTTCAAATCCTTCCCGTCGTCTGTCGTCCGCGGTCTGTGGTCTGTG
>JALUUP010000020.1 GCA_027021285.1 Bacteroidota bacterium
GCACGTCGCTTTCGAGGAAATCAAGAAAGAGGCGGAGGACCTGAAGCTGGCTGTGGCCGGTTCCGAGCTGGTGGGACTGATTCCGCTGGAAGCCATGCTCATGGCGGCCGATTATTACATCGAGAAGGAAAACCTCTTCATCATCGACGAGCGACAGAAAATCCGGCTGGTAGTGGAGCGGTTGGGCTTGAATTCCGTCTCTCGGTTCGTCCCGGAAAAGCGCATCATCGAGTACATGATCGCCGGGGAGGCCGAGGAACCGCTGGCCGGCATGTCGGTGCGGGAATTCGTGGAAATCCTGGGCGCGCGCACGTCGGCTCCCGGCGGGGGATCGGCTTCCGCTCTCATCGCCTCCATGGGTGCGGCACTGGGCGCCATGGTTGGCTGGATGACTTACGGCAAGCGCAAGTGGGAGTCGCTGGACTCCACCATGCGGCGGCTCATTCCGCCCCTGCACGACGCCATGAAGGCGCTGATTCCCATGGTGGACGCGGACACGGACGCCTTCAACGACTACATGAAAGCGATGGGAATGCCGAAGGACACGGAAGAACAGAAAGCTGCGCGGCACAGGGCAATGCAGGAAGGCTTGAAGAAAGCCATCGAGGTTCCACTCAAGACCATGCGCATCGCGGACTCGTGCTGGGACGCCATGGTGGAGATGGCGAAGTACGGCAACATCGCGTCAAAGTCCGATCTCGAAGTCGGAGCGAAGTCGCTGGAGACAGGCATCTGGGGCGCGTACCGCAACGTCCTCATCAACCTGCCCACCATCGAGGACGAGGAGTTCACGCGGAACGTGGTCGCGGAGTCGGAAGCGCTGGTCAGGCGGGCGGAGGAGAAGTTCCGCGAAGTGTGCGCCGTGCTCGAGGGGCGGGAGGCGTCGTAGGCGGGTACAAAGGCTGGTACATGAAGAAACGGGTGATGATGAGTGACACATCACCCGTTTTTCTTTTCTGAAAATATTTCCTGGAAGGATGAAAAAAGTTGTTGACCGTGTGTATTGTCTTCACTAAGTTTCAAAGTGGAAACAGTGGTGAACCTGATTCACTCAGACCACGGTTACTTGAGAGAACGACGAACGACACAGAACACAACCTTCCTTCGAAACGACCTTCATCGCTTCACCGCATCTTATTCACAACACACAGGGTTACAATGCTGACAATCACTGAAGAGTGCATTAACTGCAATGCATGCATCGACGAATGCCCCAACGATGCCATTTACAACGCCGGAGAGGAATACGTCATCGACGGGCAGACGCATCCTACCATGTCCGACGAGTTCACGTTCATCGTGAACGACCTTTGCAAGCTGTGCGAAGGGTACTCGGACAATCCGACGTGCATTGAAGTATGTCCGGTTGACGCCGTTGTCTCTTCGGAGATGGCCGCGGCCTGATCCACCGGACATATTCCACGAAGTATGAAAAGCCGGAGAATCTCACGTCTCCGGCTTTTCCTTTGAATCGAATGCGAGGGGTGAAGCATCATACTTGTAACCGGGAGAGCGGACCCGCAGGCACGGGATCGTCTCGGATAAAAGAACAGATGTTTATCGCAACAACAGGAACGAGTTCATGGAGCATTTAACCAAGCAGGCGTTTCTCGAAAAAGTCTTCGACTACGAGAACAACCAGGAGTGGAAATTCGAGGGAGACCTTCCGTGTATCATAGATTTTTACGCCGACTGGTGCGCGCCGTGCCGCATGGTGGCGCCCATTCTTGAGGAACTTTCCGAGGAGTACGACGGCAAGGTCAACATCTACAAGGTGGACACGGAAGCGGAGCAGGAGCTGGCCGCGGTGTTCGGCATCCGGAGCATTCCTTCCATCCTGTTCTGTCCCAAGGAAGGCAAGCCCCAGATGGCGCAAGGCGCTTTGCCAAAGGATACGTTCAAGCAGGCGATCGAGGAAGTGCTCCAGGTGCAGCAACCCGCTTGAAGCACGATACATGAGCTTTGTGGCTTAACGAGAAAAGCGCAACCATCGGCTGCGCTTTTCCTTTTTCAATACGCTGTCCGGCATCAAAACCGGGCACGCGCGAGGGTCAATCCACCAAAATATTTTCCACCCAAACCAGTTCACAAGCGCCGTCGCCGACGTCATTGCGTGTCAATGAACTCTTCCACCGCCAGCCGCCGTCGGCGGTGACCTTCACCAGGAAGCCCGACAGCGTAACGATGCTTCCGCGGTACACCTCGTCCAGCTTGTTTTCCACCTCCTCCGAAGCAGGAATGATGTGCATGTTGGCGCTGTTCGTTTCGATCATCGTCCGCGGGAGACTCCTGCTGCTCGTCTTCCAACGGTAGCGGCGACTTCCCTGGGAAATGCTTATCTGGTCGATAACGGTCTGGTCGGACATCCGGCCCCAGCCCAGGGCGAAGTCCACGGGAGACAGGTCGCTTTCGCGCCCGAAATAGTAGTTCTCCCGGCTCAGCACGAGGGCCTTGAGGCGGAACTTCGCCAAGGGCGTGATCATGAAATCTCCCTTCAACCAGGGAGTGGGATTGTCGATGTTTTCCTGGATTGGAGGATCAGGGCAGAGCACGCCGGGAGGATGCTGAATCGTTTTTTCCGGCCATACCGATATCACGCTCGCGATAAACCCGACGACCAGGATACCCCACGCCACGACTTTACTCATGGAGACGCCTCGTTTCGATTTCCCGTGTTATCCTCTTCTGACCTTTCATGGTGTCAATGTAAGACGGGCGATAGACAGCTTCAATTGGGAAATGAAGGCGCTCTGCAATATTTTCAGTGCATCTTGCGATGACTTTTTCGTATAGGAAAGCATTGCCAGGGAAGACAGGAACCTTTTCCACCTTTCAATTTCAAACCGAACACGGAGGACTATACCATGATTATGACGACCACGCCAACCATCGAAGGCAAGAATATCCAGGAATACCTGGGTGTCGTGACCGGGGAAGCGATTCTCGGCGCAAACATCTTCAAGGATTTCTTCGCCAACATCGTGGATATCGTCGGCGGACGTTCCGCCGCTTACGAAGACGAACTCCGCAAGGCGCGCGACATCGCGCTCGATGAAATGGCCGGGAAAGCACGTGAAATGGGAGCCAACGCCGTCGTGGGTATCGACCTGGATTACGAGAACATCGGCGCCAGCGGCGGCATGCTCATGGTCACGGCCAGCGGAACAGCGGTCATGGTCAGGTAAGAAGTAAAAAGTAAAAAGTACGTCGAGGTTCGAGGTAAGAGGTTATAGGGATCGGTGAATTGACGCATCAGACCATGGACGACGGGAAGGATTTGAGATTTGAAAATTGAAATTTGAAATTATCAAGAACTGGCGGATTGCATATAGGTGATAAGAACTTGTAGGTTGGTGCCCAGTCCCTAATTGGCGGATGCACGAATGTATCCCGTCATTGCGAGCGCGAAACCTGCCACGAAGTGGTCCCTACCACGCAGTGGCCGCTTCGCGGCGGGAAAGCAATCTCGATAGCCCACGGATTCATCCGTGGGGAAAATGATCATTAGTGTTGATTCTCAAACCGTTTCAACGGTTTCTTAACGCGCAAGATATACTGAAGCTCGGACCACAGATCACGCAGTGGTGATCGGAGTCCAACCACGAGCCACGAACTAGCTATGCATGCGAGGTCCTGCAAGCCCCGTAAACGGGACCCCAGAGAGGTTTGCTGACAGACCACGCGTGCGAGGACCTGGGGCGGCGGACAGGCCGCGTCCGCCGGGGTATTCATGACAGACCACGCGTGCGAGGACCTGGGACTTTGAGGACTGGATCAGCAGCAGCCGGATATGACCCTTGTATCGTCATCGCCGGGCGACGAGCAGGCCCCGCAATCGAACGGACCGTAGTGAACGGATCGATCGCCGGTTACGCGGAAATGTGGAGCGAAACGTGTTTCCGACAGCATGGCGGCCGTGTTGCCGCATACGAGTGTCGGCCGGCCGGTTTCGAACACGTGGTGATCGTCGAAGATGTACTCGTGCGGAGCTCCGGGTATGGTGCCGAGGTAGTACGCGACCTGGCCGTAGTCCTCGCAGATGTCTTCGAGTGTGTCGATATTGAACGCGCGGATTGTCAGCGAATAGAAGTCGATCATGCCCGCTTTTCTTTTCACTTCTTCATCGTCCAGGGAAACACTCCGGCTGGAGACGACCCGGTAGTCCGGGCACCCGCAATCCCGGAGCAGCCGGCGAAAATCCTCGACGTACATGGCGCCGGACAGGCATTCGCCGTACAGGACGGGGTCCTTTCGCAGGTACTCCGGCACCCGGCGCCCGGCGAAGATGTCGGAAAAGTAGAGCTCGCCTCCCGGCTTGAGGACGCGGAAGATCTCGGAAAACACCGCCCGCTTGTCGGGAGAGAGGTTGACGACGCAATTGGAAATAACCACGTCGATGGAATTATCGGCGATGCCCGCATCCGCCAGGTCCTCGATGTAGCCGTGGCGGAATTCCACGTTGGGCCTGGCGTAGCCGAATCGTTCCGTCTGGACGCCGATGTGTTTCCGCGCAATGATCAGTTGCTCTTCCGTCATGTCGATCCCGATGACGCGTCCGTTTGCTCCAACGAGGCTGGAGACGAGATAGGCATCGCGGCCCGTGCCGCACCCGAGATCGAGCACGGTGCAACCCTCGATGGCGTCGGGGATGGGAGAACCGCAGCCGTAGAACTTCTCGATGATTTCGTC
>JALUUP010000021.1 GCA_027021285.1 Bacteroidota bacterium
ATGGTCATTCTGCCCACCGGCCAGAGCGGTCATCCGATGCATGAGCATTACGCCGATCAAACGAACCTCTGGCTCGACGGCGTGTACATCACGCTGGAATCGAACCCGGATTCCGTCCGTCGGCGGGGATGGGACAAACTGGTATTACAAACGGAGTGAAAGACGATCATGTTCTCGGAACAATTACTCAATCGCCTGGCAAACGCAGAATCCGTGGCAATACTCACGGGCGCGGGCGTCTCCGCTGAAAGCGGCGTACCGACGTTTCGCGATCCCGGCGGACTTTGGGAGCAATTCCGCCCCGAGGAGCTGGCGAACTTCGACGCCTTCATGCGAAACCCGGTCCTGGTGTCATCCTGGTACGCGTATCGCCGCGAGATCATCCGGTCGGTGGAACCCAACCCGGGGCATTACGCCATCGCGGAAATGGAAACCCTGTTCGACGATTTCACGCTCATCACGCAGAACGTGGACAACCTGCATCGCAGGGCCGGCAGCGTTCACGTCGTGGAGTTGCACGGAAACATCATGCGGAACTACTGCCTCGATTGCCGCCGGGAATACACGGACATGCCGGAACACGACAAGAACACCGCTCCCCGCTGCACGGAATGCGGCGGACTCATCCGTCCCGACGTGGTCTGGTTCGGCGAGCTCCTGCCCCAGGACGCCGTGCGCGAAGCGGAACAGGCGACCCGGCGGGCGGACGTGTTCTTTTCCATCGGCACTTCGGCGATCGTCTATCCCGCCGCCGGACTGCCGCATACCGCGAGGGAGCATGGTGCCTACGTGGTCGAAATCAACCCGAGCGACACCGACTTCACCCCGTACGCGCAGGAAGTCATCAAGGGACCCAGCGGAACGGTGATGCCGCGGCTTGTGGAGGCCGTGAAGCGGATGAGAAACACCGCATGATACACTCGCAACGGGAAAACATGCTCATGCACAATCACAAAACCCCGGAACACAAATGAACAGTCGCAGGACAAAAATCGTATGCACGCTCGGGCCGGCCAGCTCATCGCGGGAAACAATTTCCGCCATGATCGAAGCGGGCATGGACGTGGCGCGGTTGAACTTCTCCCACGGCGACCACGAAAGCCATGCCCGGCTCATCGCCGCCGTGCGAGAGGCAGAGCAGGACGCCGGAAGACCCATCGCTATCATGGGCGATCTCCAGGGACCGAAAATCCGTATCGGCGAGCTGGTGGAAGATGCTGTGGAACTCCGGGCCGGTGACGAAATTACTCTCACCAAGGACCCGGCCCCCGGTGACGCACATCGCATGCCGGTCACCGTGCCCCGGTTGATCGACGACGTCCCGTCGGGAGCCACTCTCCTGCTCGACGACGGCTACATCACGTTGAAAGTAATGGACAAGACTGCCGATACGTTGAGGTGCACGGTCGTCGACGGCGGGTCGCTGAAACCTCACAAGGGCATCATCGCTCCTTCCGTGCCGTTGTCGGGCCCTGCCCTGACGGAAAAGGACATGGAAGACCTTGCCTTCGCCGCCGCCAACGGCTTGGACTTCCTCGCACTTTCGTTCGTGCAGTCGGAAATGGACGTGCTCTTGCTCAAGAAAAAGCTCACGGAACGAGGTGTCGCCATCCCGGTGATCGCCAAGATCGAACGGGCGCAGGGATTCGAAGACCTGGAGGACATCATCGAGGCTGCCGATGGCGTGATGGTGGCACGGGGCGACCTGGGGCTGGAAATGCCCGCCGAGGAAGTGCCCGTCTTGCAGAAACGCATCATCCAGCGTTGCAACGAGACCGGGACGCCGGTGATCACCGCCACGCAAATGCTGGAGTCGATGATCACCAACTCCCGCCCCACCCGGGCCGAGGCCAGCGACGTGGCCAACGCCGTGCTGGACGGCACCGACGCAGTCATGCTGTCGGGAGAAACCAGCGTTGGAAAGTACCCGGTGGGTGCGGTACGGATCATGGCCAGGATTATCGAGACCACGGAACGGTACCCCGTTTTCCACCAGGAATCGCTCACGCGCTCCGTGGAGAGGAACAGCAGCATCGCGGACGGTATCGGCAACGCGGCATGCACACTGGCCCGGCAGGTCCAGGCGGAAGCCGTTATCTCCCTGACCAGCAGCGGCAGGACCGCCCGCATCGTGGCGAAGTACCGGCCCTCGATCCCCATCATCGCGGTTACCGACAGGGCGGAGACGCTCCGGCACCTCGTGCTCGTCTGGGGCGTGCGGCCGGTTCTCATCCCGGAGATCAAGGACACGGATTCCACCCTGGAAGGCGTCAAGGAAGAACTGTTGAAACGCCGCATTGTCAAGCGGGGAGCCGTCATCGTCTTCACCGCCGGAATTCCCTTGCATCTCCGCACTACAACGAATATGTTGTTTGTCACGACCGTATGAGGTTTGTCGAAGCACGCATTTTCCAGCATGGAGTGAGTATGTTTGCCATACCAGACCGTCTCAAGGCGGCCGCCTCTCTTTCCGGGTTCCTGTTCCTCCTTCTCGTGGCCACGGGAACGTCGCACGCCCAATTGATCGAAACGCATCGCGTGTTCGCGCGGGAGACCAACCAAGTGTTCACCTCGCCCCTCCTGAACGGGGTCGACTACGAGTTCATCTGCCGCGGGACGTTTTCGTTCTGGGTAGACTCCAACAACGATTCGGTGGGCCTGTGCGACGCGGCGTACTACATCGACATCCCGGAGGGCGAATTCGGAAACGGCCTGGAGCCTCTTCCCACCACTCTGACGAACGGCTTTCTCATCGACGGGCGGACGGTGTTGAGCATCATCGGCAACGTCGGCGTCAGCGATTCCAACGTGTACGTGGTGCCGTACCGGGGCGCGGGCTCGCGCGTCTCGCTTTTCATCGAGGACCATCCGCCCTTTGGAGTGGACCGGCACGCCGACAACACGGGGCACATCGACGTGGAAGTGCGCCGGGTATCGCCACATGTTCGGGTCAACGTAACGGAAATCGATTTCGGCGACGTTCTGCTGGGAGCGTTTCGCGATTCGTCGGCGGTGTTTACCAACGCGGCCCGTTCCACATTGTCCGTGACGCTCAGCGGGCTCACGGGACCGAACACGTCGGATTTCAGTACGCTGGGCACGACCAGCTTCGCCCTTTTCCAGAACCAGAGCGACTCCGTGACGATACGGTTCATTCCCAGCGCGCTGGGACCGCGCACGGCGGAGGTGCGTTTCGCCACCAACGACCCCGATCAACCCGAGGTATTGATTCTCCTGCGGGGAAACGGCGTTGCGCCCGCTCTCGCCGTTTCGCGCAGCGTCCTTGATTTCGGCGAAGTGGAACTGGGAGAATTCGCCCTCGACACCGTGACCGTCACGAACAGCGGATCGGCCGGCCTGGACATCACGGGGGTTACCATCAACGGAAGCGCCGCCGGCGACTATTCAAGCACGGCGCCCGCTTCGTTCACCCTGCTTCCCGGCGATTCGCGGCAAATCCCCGTCCGGTTCGAGCCGCAGATCATCGACCGGCGCGACGCGGTCCTGGACATCGCCAGCAACAGCCCCGGTAACCCCGTCACGTCGGTATCGCTCACCGGCGTGGGCGTGACCACGATCACGGCGGGCTTCCAGGGCCTGTACCGCGGCGCTCCGGAGGATATCGTGCGGATACCCATCGAGATCGTCGAGAACAGGCAGGGTTCGAACACCACCTCGTTCTTCGTACGGGCCTCGTACAATTACCGAATCCTCTACCCGCTGCGGGTTGTCAACACGAATTCACTGTCCAGCTCGTTCAACGTCGCCGCTTCGTCCTCCGCGCCGGGGCGGCTGGAGATCACGGGCACAAGCGGCCAACCCCTCAGCGGAATCGGCCCCCTTGTCTTCATCGAGTTCCAGGTGCTGTTCGGGGACACCACGGCCACGCAGCTGGCGGTGGACAGCTTGCTGTTCAACAACGGCAATCCCCGCGCACGCGCTGTCGATGCCGTCTTCGTTCTTGACAGCGTGTGCAATCAGCGGTTGAAACAGGTGCGCGAAGCCGGGGTTCCGCGGCTCGGAGCGAATTTCCCCAACCCCTTCAATCCGGTCACGATCATCCCGTTCACGCTGCCACGGGACATGCGCGTTCGACTCGAAGTGTACGACCGGTTGGGTCGGTTCGTGGCTCTTCTGGCCGACGGGAAATTCAAAAAAGGTAACCACCGCGTCGCTTTTCATAATCAGGCCCTGGGTTCCGGTGTGTATCTCTACCGGCTGACAAGCGAGACTGGAACCATCAGCCGGTTCATGACGATCACCCGTTAACACGAGCCGGACGTTCATGTGCCCTGGATACCAGCATTGATTAGGGGTGCTATCGACATTTTCCTCATACATTTTCCCGGCCGAGGTACTGTTCGGCGAAGACGCCTCGATTCGCTATGGCGGTGTTCGATTCTCGTCGCCGTCCTGTTCTCGGCCTGGTTGGCGCTGGCCGGCGTTTCCCTCCATGCCCAGGAGGCAAGCGGCGGGCTGCCCCTCAAGTTCTCGCTGACCTTCGCCACCTCCGATTCGATTCTTACCCTGGCCGCGACATTCATCGAGCCGGGGTCGGAGCGGTTCGTCGTTGATTCGACGTTCGAACTCGAGCGCGAGCGGGACTACATCCTCGATCACGGGAAAGGCATCCTCTACCTTCTCCCC
>JALUUP010000022.1 GCA_027021285.1 Bacteroidota bacterium
GTAGAGGTTGGAATGCAACAGAATGCCCATGATGATCATGGTGCTGAGAAGCGAAGACCCCCCGTACGACATCAACGGGAGCGGTATCCCGATAACCGGAAGCAGTCCGAGGGTCATTCCGATATTGATGAACACGTGTGCCAGCAGAATCGATACGACGCCGATAACGAGAATGCTCGTGAAGGGAGAATCGCATTGCGATGCGAGGTAAAATCCCCGGATGATAATGACCAGGAAGAGCAGGATGACGACAATGGCGCCGATGAATCCGAATTCTTCGGCCGGTACGCAAAAGATGAAATCCGTCCACTGCTCGGGGATGAATCGGAGTTGCGTCTGTGTGCCGTGAAGGAACCCCTTGCCGAACCAACCGCCGGAGCCGATAGCGACCTTGGACTGGATCACGTTGTACCCGGCGTTGAGAGGATCGCGCGTCGGGTCGAGAAACACCGCGATGCGCTCGCGCTGGTATTCGGGCAAGGCGTTGTAAAAATACTGCACGGCAAAACCGACGCTCAGGTTCAAGACCAGGACGAACAGCGAGATGCCCAAATCACGATGCAACAGGTAAAAGACGACGACCAGGAGAACGGCGGCGATGAGGAACGGGTATAAACCGATGACCGCGAGCACGCCTACGATGACGGGTGACAGGAGAAAGATGATGAGAAACATTTCCGCGCCCGCCCAGAACATGACGGGAAGGAAGATGATCAGGTAAACGAGGCCCGTACCGAAATCCGGCTGCAGCGCGATGAGTACCCACGGCAGGAGAAGCAGGCCGAGCGCCTTTCCGATGTCGCGCAAATCGTTCAACCGCGTGTTGGAATCGGAGAGGAAGCGAGCCAGAGCCATGACCGTCGCGACTTTGCCGAATTCAGATGGCTGTACACCGAATGATCCGATACGCAGCCATCCCGCGTTACCGCTCACGGCCTTACCGGCTATCAACACCGCCAGAAGTGCGGCTATCGCCAGCCAGTACCATATGTAGGCGCTATAGTAAATGCTTCGCGGGGGACTGAGAACGATGACCAGCGCGATGGCTATTCCCATCAAGGACCAAATGACCTGGCGTTCGAAAAAAGACTGGTTGGGGATTGAAAGCGTCGCGCTGTAGATCGAGGCGAGACCGATGGCCAACAGCAGGAGCGCGGGGACGAGTATCAGGACGTCGATCTGCCGAATAATCGACGTTGAATTCGGTTTCATGGCGAGGTAACGCTTTGCGTGCTGTCGTGCATGGTGCCGATGGAATCCGCCACGCCTGTCGAAGACGTGTAGGTATCGTGGAAAAAGTAATACCGGATTGCGGCGGCAACGAGGGGTGCTGCGGCATCTCCGCCGTAGCCGCCGTTTTCCACGATCAGCGCGACGGCAATTTCCGGATTCTTGTACGGAGCGAATGCGATGAACCACGCGTGATCGCGGCCGTGCACGTTTTGGGCTGTACCTGTCTTGCCTGCGATCCTGACGACTCCGAGGGCCGCGCTCCCTGCCGTACCGCTGCTGCTGTACACTGCCCGGTACATGCCCCGATGAATAAGGTCCCAGATGTCTTCCTTGATGGGAATCTTTTCCTGTTGGACCTCTATCGGTTGAGCTCCGCCACGGTTGCGGTCAATGATGGTACGTACGGCGTGTGGTTTGTAATATGTCCCCCCGTTGGCAATGGCTGCTGTATATGCCGCCATTTGAAGAGGCGTGACCGATATCTCTCCCTGGCCGATGCCGAGATTCACGAGGTACCCGATGTTCCATTTTTTCCCATATCGCTTTTTATAGTATTTGCGGGATGGCAACACGCCGGGATTTTCATCGCTGACATCCATGCCGGTTTTTCTCCCGAAATGAAACATCGATCCGTACCGGTACCATTCATTCAACCCTAGTTTGAAGATGAGCTTGTAGAAGAAAACGTTGCACGAGACTTCGATGGCCCTGACGACATTGATATTCCCGTGTGCTCCGTGGCATTTGAACGTCACCCCCGCGAGCGTGTAACTCCCGGGACAGTGGATTGTCGTTGACGGAGTGATTACGCCTTCCTGGAGCGCCGCGGCGGCAATTAGCGGTTTGAACGTCGAACCAGGGGGATACACGGCCATGGAAGCGCGGTTGAAAAATGGACGGTCTTTGTTTTCAATGAGATCTTTCCAGATGCGTAGCGGTGTCTGGCCGGTGAAGTATTTCAGGTTGAAGTCCGGTGAACTCGCGAAACACAATACCTCGCCATTTCTCGGGTCGATGGCAACCATGGCCGCCCGGCGGTGGCGGAGAAGCCGCTCGACATAGGACTGCAGCTTGAGGTCGATGGTCAGTACGAGATCGGAACCTTCTACGCTCGGGATGTCTTCCTGGCCGTGATCGAAATTTTCGATAACTTTTCCACGCGCATCGACGGTAAAAAAGCTGTATCCCTTGGACCCGCGGAGGATTTTTTCGTAGTATCCCTCGATACCTCCGTAACCAATAAGGTCGCCGGGGCGGTAGTACCCGCTGGAATCGTTTCGAAGTCTTCGTGCCGTTATTTCACGTACGTATCCGATGAGGTGGGCCATGTGGGGCCGCATATGATACGACCGTTTGATATCCGCCATGTAATTGACCCCGGGAAAGCGGTGTTTGTTTTCCTCGAGAAAAACAATGTCGCTGTACGAAAGATCACGCTTGACCTTCACCGGTTCGAATTCGGCAACGCGCGAACCATGCCGGAGGCGTACCGTTACCATGGCGGAGTCGAGATTGAATCGATCAACAAGCTCTCCGAGCGTGTGATCGTCGAATTCGAAAGGCGTGATGGTCAGGGTGTATGATATATCATTGTTGACAATGATGGAACTGTCCTTGTCGAAGATGAGCCCGCGAGCGGGGTCCTTGGCAACTCGACGGATGGCGTTTCGGCGCGACTGCGTTCCGTATTGGGCGCCCTTCAACACTTGCATATCATACAGTTTATAAACGAGAATAAGGGTTAGCACGGTCGTTAATCCCATCACGATGGCGCGACGGTACCGTTTCTTCTCGATAGTAAAGTCCTGTCTCTGCATATCAGACTTTGATCTTTGAAACTGTCCTTGAAGCTATCAGCACGACGATGATACTGAAGACGACAGAGTAGACAGCGCCGCCCATCCCGATTCGCAATAATAATTCAGCCGTGTTTTCATTCAACGTGCGGAAAAATGTGAAGATATACAGCAGATTGAACAGCACGGCAGTGATAGTGACAATCGCCACGTAACGCCCGGTGCGTAGCGCTTCATCAATACGCTCGGGATCGAAAAAATACCCCGCCATGAATCCCGCCAGTGTCAGTGCCAGCGCTCCGATTCCGATCGTGTCCACGGTCAGAATATCCGTCAGCAGGCCGGCCGTGAATCCGTACACAGTGCTTTGGATCTGTCCGTGCCTGAGCGCGATGAACACGACGAGCAGGATAGGAAGCTGGGGCCCTGCGTCCCTGATGGTAATGAAGGGTACAAAGAATCGTTGTGCCAGTACAAGCAGCACAAGTACGCCGATGTACTTCAGGTGCAATCCCGGATTAAAAGATTTCATAGCGCCTGGGTTTCGAGAAGGTCTTCAAGGTCCTTCCGTTCGCTGTTCGGAAGGGACCGACGCACGAACACCCATTCGAGCGTCCCAAGGTTCATGCCCGGTTTCACGGTAATGCGATTGAAGACGCCGGTCGGCCCCGTCCCGACGGAAACGACCGTTCCAATAAAGATATCCGGGGGGAAGATCGTGCTGAAAGATGATGTTGTAATCGTGTCGCCGATGGCGACGTCCGCCGTTTTGAGTACGTTGCTCAACAGGAGGTAGTCTCCTTTCTCCCAGCGTATGATACCCTTGACCCGCGACCGTTTCACGATGGCGGAAACCCGGAAATCACGGTTGAACAGTGTCTGCACGATGGAATACGTATTGCTGGCGTACTGGACCTTGCCGACTAATCCGTTCTCGAGCAGTACGGGCATTCCGGGGCTGACCCCTTCGCTTTTCCCGGTGCTTATCGTCAGATAGTTCGTGAACGCTGTTCGTCGTTGTCCAATGACTTCAGCCGGGACGAGCGTGGACGGAGCGGATGCTCTGAATTCAAGCAGCTTGCGTAAGCGTGTGTTCTCGTATTTCAGCTGCCGCAACTCCATGATTTCTTCCATCAGCCGGATGTTGGCGTTTCGCATGGCCTGGTCTTTTCCCCTGAGGATGTACGAAGGATTCAGGTTCTCTGCAAGGGAATACAAACTCCCGGTTGCGGCGAGTGATACAGTACGAATGAGATGTACCAGCGTGGAATCGCTTCGGGAAATAAGGAAAAAACTTATTCCGGCGAAAAGGACGAGGACGAAATATTCCCGGAAATGTCTGAAAATGCGGATGAGTGTTTCCACCTGTGCACTCCTCTAGGCAACGTTCGATGAAACTCTCAGTATTTTTTGCCCTTCATCAAAACCTTTGAATAGTAATGCAATTTTTCCAGGATTTTCCCGGCACCCCGCGCCACCGCGGTGAGGGGATCCTCGGCGACGTGCACGGGAAGTCGTGTTTCCTGCCGGATTTTCTCGTCCAGACCTTTGAGCAAAGCGCCTCCGCCCGTGAGCATGATGCCGCGGTCGAGAATATCGGCCGCTAGT
>JALUUP010000023.1 GCA_027021285.1 Bacteroidota bacterium
ATGGTCCGTGCTTCGTGGTCTGTGGTCCGTCGTCCGTGGTCTGTCGTTTGATTCCCCAATCCGCCATTGCATAAATAATTTCAAATTTCAAATCTCTCTTCTACGGATGCCATGTGAATCACAGCGCCCGCGCGGCGTC
This sequence comes from Bacteroidota bacterium, assembly GCA_027021285.1. GTDB lineage: Bacteria > Bacteroidota > Ignavibacteria > SZUA-365 > JAADGX01 > JAADGX01. Next base: position 140 of record JALUUP010000023.1, read on the forward strand.
TTTGGCGAAATACGTCAGGATCATGTCCGCGCCCGCCCGCTTGATCGAGAGAAGGGATTCCATCATGACGCGGTCGCCGTCGAGCCAGCCGTTGGCCGCCGCTGCCTTGATCATGGCGTATTCGCCGCTGACCTGGTAAGCCGCGGTGGGCATGCCGAACTCGTCCTTCACCCGTCGGATGATGTCGAGGTAGGGGAGCGCAGGTTTCACCATGACGATGTCCGCTCCTTCCTCGATGTCCACTGCAACCTCGCGCACCGCCTCGTTGCTGTTGGCGGGATCCATCTGGTGGGAGCGCCGGTCGCCGAAGGCGGGCGCCGATTCGGCGGCGTCGCGGAACGGGCCGTAGAACCCGGACGAATACTTGGCGGCATAGCTCATGATCGGCAGGGTCGTGTAACCGGCAGTGTCCAGGGTCTCGCGGATAACCGCCACGCGGCCGTCCATCATGTCCGAGGGCGCAACCATATCCGCCCCGGCTTGCGCGTGGGAAAGGGCTTCCCTGGCCAACAGCTCCAGCGTGGCGTCGTTGACGATTTCCTCGCCGTCCACGATCCCGCAGTGACCGTGCGACGTGTACTCGCACATGCAGACGTCGGTGATCACCACCAACCCTGGGACCTCCTTCTTCAGCGCCCTGACCGCGCGTTGAATGATGCCGTTTTCATCCCAGGCAGAGGAGCCTGTCTCGTCCTTGTGCTCGGGGATTCCGAAGAGAATCACAGCGGGGATGCCGAGGTCGCGTACCTCCCGGCATTCCTCCACCAGCGTATCGACGGACAACTGGAACACGCCGGGCATGGAACGGATCTCGTTCCGCACGTTCGAACCCGGCATGACGAACAGCGGGTAGATGAAATCGTTGACCGTAAGCGCGGTTTCCCGCACCATGGAGCGGAGTCCCTCGGTCATGCGGGTGCGCCGGGTGCGTACAAACGGCGTGCCTTCCACGATTTCCTTGATTCCGAATTGCATGGTCTATTCCTCCTGTAAATCGATAATGGTCGTTGCCTGTCGCGTGGAGTCGTAGCGGCGTCTCAGTTCTGTTTCATCTCCGGTTCTTCGCGGGGCGTGCGGGTCGCGATCCGGTCGGCGAGGGCGTATGCCGACTTGATGCAGTCGCCCACGGAGATGCCGCCCCGGTAGTTGGCGCAGAAGTACAGGCCGGGTATGCGTTCTTCCAGTTCCTCCACCCGTTTCATGACGTCCAGGTGTCCCGGGACGTACTGGGGAATGGCGCGCTTCCAGGCGCGCGATGCCTGGAACACGGGCGCGCCGCGGACGCCGAGCAGATCGCGAATCTCTTTCAGGACCAGTTCGAAGAGCTTTGATTCCGACAGCAAGGCGTTCTCAGGTTGTCGCATACCTCCCACGAACGTGGTCAACAGGACGTGGCCTTCCGGCGCTCGGAAGGGAAAGAGGGTGGAGGAGAAAATCGTTCCAAGGATTTCGCGCCCCTCCACGCGGGGAATCAGGAAGCCGAAGCCGTCGAGCGGATGCTTCACGTCCTCGCGCTTGAAACCCATGCCCACGACGGCCACGGGCGGATACGGGATGGCGGTGAACTCCCGGCCGAGGTCCGGCGCCAGTTCGTTGATGAATCCCGCCGTGGCGTCTGGCGGAACGGAAATAACGAGCCGGGGAGCGGCGACGGTTTTCTCATCCAGTTCGACCCTGAACAATCCGTCCCCGTGGGAAAATGATTTCACGGGAGTCGAGAGCAGCACCGCGTTGCCCAGGTAGCGGTGCATGGCCCGCGGCAGGGTTTCCATTCCGTTGAAAAAGCTGAACATGCCCGCGGCCTGCTTTGATTTTTCCTGTCGCTTTGCGCGTTCTTTCTTGCCCTTGATCTGTCCCTTGATGAGGCTGCCGTACTTCTGTTCCAGCTCGAACAGCTTCGGAAAGGCGGCCCGGACGCTGAGCTGGTCGGGTTTGCCCGCGAAGATTCCCGCGATGAACGGATCGATGGCGTAATCGAGGAAATCCCGGCCCAGCCGACGGAGCACGAAATCCGCCACTGTTTCGTCTGCGTCGGGAGGCGACGGCTTGATGAACGGCTCGCGGACCAGCCGCAGTTTCGCCCGCAGGGGGAACAGCCTGGTGGCAAGGAACGCGGGCGGGGACATCGGGAGCGGGATGAGTTCGCCGCGCTTGAGAATGTAACGGTTGGACGACTCCGGCGCCGCGTTGCACCGCTCGCCCTGGATATCCAGTGACTGGAAGAGTTCGGCGATCAGCGGGGTGGAATCCAGCGCGCTGTTGGGCCCGCCTTCGAACAGGAAGCCTTCGGCGTGGGAAGTGGAGATAGCGCCGCCCGCCTTGTCCTTTTTTTCGATGACGAGGACGGACTGCCCCGCATATTTCAAGCGCACGGCGGTTACGAGGCCGGAAATACCGCCTCCGATGATGATCGTGTCGTACTGTGTTGTTTCGTTTGATGTCATGGTGTTCCTGGTTCCTGGTTTTCGGGCCTGCGCGTGCGCGTGAATGTCAAACCGTCTTGGAAAACAGCGGGCGTTCCTTTGCGTTCGCGAGGTAGGCGTCGAACGCCATGGCCACGTTGCGTATGACCAGGATGCCCGGCCCCACGACCTTGACGGCGTCGTCGGTCAGTTCCACGCACCCGTCGTTCAGGAGTTCTTCCAGATTCCGCAAGGCGTCGGCGAAGTACTCGTCGAACACGATGTCGTACTCGCGCTCGATGTCCCGCTTGTTGACGGAATAGTTGCACATCAGTTGCATGATAACGTCGCGCCGGAGGATGTCGTCGTCGGTGAGGCGAATTCCCACCTGTGTGCACAGTCGTCCCTCGGACAGCCGTTGGTAGTAATCCTTGAGATTCTTGACGTTCTGGGCGTACATGCCCGGGAACTGGCTGATGGAAGTAATGCCCAGTCCGAACAGCTCGAGACCGGCCTTGGTGGAGTACCCCTGGAAGTTCCGGTACAGGGTGCCGTTTGCCTGGGCGCGGGCCAGCTCGTTGTCGGGCCGTGCGAAATGGTCCATACCGATGTACAGGTAGCCTGCCTGGTTGAGCCGGGTGATGGTGTGCTTCATGATCCGGAGCTTCTCTTCCGGCGACGGCAGGTCTTCCTCGTGAATCAGGGCCTGGTGCTTTTTCATCCAGGGCACGTGAGCGTAGTTGAACACCGCGATGCGGTCCGGGTTGATGTCGATGATCCGGTCGAGGGTGTGATCGAACGTCTCCACCGACTGGAAGGGCAGGCCGTAGATGAGGTCGATGTTCAGGCTTGTAAAACCGACGCCGCGCGCCCATTCGATGACCTCGCGGGTCATGTCCTCGGGCTGGATGCGGTTCACGGCTTCCTGCACTTTTTCGTTGAAATCCTGGATGCCCATGGATATGCGGTTGAACCCGCCCGCGTACAGGGCTTCGAGGTGCCCGCGGGTCATGCCCCGCGGATCGATCTCCACCCCCGCCTCGATGTCGTCGGCGAAGCTGAAGCGCTCGCGTGTGGCCTGGGCGAGGTCGGCGATTTCATCGGGGTTGAGGTGCGTGGGGGTTCCCCCGCCCCAGTGAAGCTGCTCCACCGGTCGGCCGCCGTCGATCAACCGGCTGATCATGTCCATTTCCTGCTTGAGATGGCGCACGTACTCGGCGATCTTCGCCCTGTCCCGCGTCACCATCATGTTGCAGCCGCAGAAGTAGCACAGGGTGTCGCAAAACGGGATGTGAAAGTACAGCGAGATCGGGGGCGGGGGGTCCAGGAGGTTGCGCTCCCGGATCTCGTTGCGGTAATCCTCGTCGGTGAAATCCGTGGAGAAGTTTGGCGCGGTCGGGTAGCTGGTGTAACGGGGACCGGGTTTGCCGTACTTCTTGAGCAGGTCGAGGTTGATGGTGTCGAATTGCTGTATCGGGTTCATGGCGTTTCAGGTCTTTTCGTTATGGGAATCGGTGCCGGGCGGCGCGAGGGAAAACTCCTTGGCAGCCCGGACGAATGCGCGCGCGTGATCGACGGGAATGTCGGGCAGGATCCCGTGGCCGAGATTGACGATGTGCCCCGGCCCCGTGCCGAACGATTGCAACATGTCGCGCGTGGCGCGGGCGATGGTGTCCGTGTCGGCATACAGGAGGACGGGATCGAGATTCCCTTGCAGGGCCACGCCGTCAGGGACAAGCGATCGCGCTTCGGCCGGCTCCACCGTCCAGTCGAGACTGATGGCGTCTGCGCCGGTGGCGGCGATTTCCCGCAGGGACGAGGTTGCGCCCTTGGGAAACAGGATAACGGGGACGCCCTCCGCCTGGATTTCCCGGACGATTCGTTCCATGTATGGAAGGGAGAACGCGAGAAAATCCTTCTTTGCGAGAATGCCGGCCCAGGTGTCGAATATCTGCACGATGTCCACGCCGCCTTCCCGCACCTGCAAGCGCAGGTAGCGAATGGCGGCCTCGGTAACGGTATCCAGGAGGCGATGGAGCTTGTCCGGGCAAGCGTAGAGC
>JALUUP010000024.1 GCA_027021285.1 Bacteroidota bacterium
GGACGCCAGCGACGTTTGATCACTCCACGACGAAATTCCCGCTGACCGGGGCGCACCAGGCACAGCCGTGCGGCGCATGCCATATCAACGGCAACTATAACCTGACCTATTCAGATTGTTACCAGTGCCACCAGGGCGATTACGACGGCACCACGAACCCGGACCACAAGGCGAGCCAGTTTTCCCACGACTGCTCCCAGTGTCATTCCACGAATGCGTGGAAACCGGCGACGTTCGATCACAACAACACGAACTTCCCCTTGCAGGGAGCGCACGTCAGTCTCCAGTGTGCGGATTGTCACATCAACGGGGACTACAACCTGAAGTACACCGATTGCTACCAGTGCCATTCCTCGGATTACAACGGCGCCACCTCGCCGGCCGATCACGGCGCAATGAACCTCGATCATGATTGCTCCGTGTGCCATTCCCAGTCCGCGTGGGATCCCGCGTCCACTTTCAGGAACGATCACAACGTGAACGCGCCCCAGGGATTTCCGATTTACACCGGCGCCAAGCACAAGTACGGGGACGAGTGGAACAAGTGCGACGAATGCCACACGACGAATAATACCGCGGCGTACTGCTGCACGACATGCCACGAACACAGCGACGCGGCAAAGCTCGCGGATAAACATAAAGACGAACCGGGATACTCGTATTCATGCACTTCGTGTACCGCTTCCGGTTGCCATCCCGACGGAAGGGAGCCATGAACATAGCGCGGGAAAAGAAATGAAAAAATTATTGCTCGTAATGGTGCTTGGAGCCGGATTGTCGGTCCACAGGTTGAATGCCCAGGAGAGAAATACCGCGCCGCATCGTACGTTCGGGATCGCGTGTGAAAAATGCCATACCCCGTCCGGCTGGAACAGTATCAAGAACTATATCGCCTTCGACCACGAGAAAACGGGCTTCCATCTCCGGGGGCAGCACGCCAACGTCGCCTGCAACGTATGTCATCGCGGGCAGGGGATCGAGGCGTTCGGCGAAGGATGCGTCTCTTGTCACGAGGACAAGCACCGGACGGAATTCGGCGTTGACTGCGAATACTGCCACACGCCGGAGGGATGGCGGTTCCCGGGGATGTTCATCGAACTTCACGAAGCGACACGGTTCCCTCTCCTCGGCGCGCACCGGATGATCGATTGCCAGAATTGTCACGTCAACCAGGAGAACGACGAGTTCACTCCGATGCCCTTTCGGTGCCAGGATTGCCACCTCAACAATTACATGCAGGCAAAATCCGTTGACCACGTCCGCGCCCGTCTTTCCTTGCAATGCGAGGAGTGCCACGATATCGAGCGGGTATCCTGGGCGCCCGCCCGGTTTGATCATGCGACGTTTCCGCTCGAGGGCGCTCATGCATCGATTCCATGCGCCGATTGCCATAAAACCGGCTTCGATCCATCGGCGACAAATTGCATCGACTGTCACCGCGACGTGTACCAGGGGGCCAGGAACCCGGACCACGCGGCCGCGAACTACCCGGAGAACTGCTCCATCTGTCATTCGTCCGTCTCGTGGAGTCCCGCGCAATTCAACCACGATCGCGCGCGGTTTCCACTCGTGGGACGACACGTCGGTGTCGATTGCGCCGCCTGTCACGTCGATAACCGCTACACGGGGACGCCGTCGGATTGCAACTCCTGTCATCATCAGGATTACGACGACGCCAAGAACCCGAACCATGCGCTATCGGATTTTCCCCGGGACTGTGCCGCCTGCCATACCGCCAGCGGCTGGTCGCCCGCCTCGTTTGATCACGATGCCACCACCTTCGCTTTGACGGGCGCTCACCGGAGTGCGGCTTGCACGCGCTGCCACGTGAACAACCAGTGGTCGGGGTTACCATCAGCGTGCATCGACTGTCACAGGGACAAGTATGATGCCGCCACCAACCCGGATCACCGGTCTGCGAACTTCCCGGCTGATTGCTCCGTCTGTCACGGCACGTCTTCGTGGACACCTTCGACATTCGATCACGACGGGCGGTATTTTCCGATCTACTCGGGTGAGCATCGCGGTAAGTGGTCGCAGTGCATAGAGTGTCACACAAATACGGCGGATTACAAATCGTTTTCGTGCATCGATTGCCACGAACATAATAAAACGGATACGGACAAGGAGCATCGCGACGAGGCAGGTTACAGGTACAACAGCGCGGATTGCTATCGTTGTCATCCACAGGGAAAGTAGAAATGGGGTTTGAGATTCAACGGCCGCCGTTGCGGTATTTCATCATCATTGTCCTGTTTGTGTCTGGATGTTGGATTCAGAATGCCTCGGCACAGAAGGTTGAAACGGGCGAGATCACGTACGTCACCAGCACGACTGCTTACGTGAATCTCGGGTCCAACCAGGGCTTTCGCGCCGGGGACACACTGCGGGTCATGAAGGCGGGAAAAACGGTGGCAGTGCTGGTCGTGACGAGTATCGCCTCGAAATCGATGGCGACGAAGATCGTGACCAGGACGACGAAAATTGTGCGCGGTGACGCGGTGAAGGGCGCGGCCCGACACGAGCCGGAGAAAATAACGCCGACCGTGAAGATCGACAGCACGCAAATCAAGCCGCCCCCCGTTACGGGATCGGTGCCTTCGGATGCTCCATCCCTGATGGAAGAGCCGGTGGGGACGAAGGTCCACGGTCGGGTGGCATTGCAGTACTACGCCCTGACCAGCAGCACGACCACGGGTTTCGATTTCAGCCAGCCCGCGGTCGTGTTCAGCCTGTACGCGGAAAAGCTGTTCGGTTTGCCGCTGGATTTCAACCTGTACTCCAACCACCGGTATGACGCGCGTGCCCAGGAGCGCCGCGTAGGAGTCGCGTCGAATCGCTTGCGGAACCGGTTCTACCAGGCATCGTTCCGGTATGGCGACGCGCGCGCGCCGTTCAGCGCGACCGTGGGGCGTTTCATCGCGCCGGTGATCGGGGGAGTCGGCACGTTCGACGGTGCAATGCTGGTGACGCGGAAGGGACGCTGGGAAGCAGGACTCGTTGGTGGTTCGCAACCGGGATATACCAATTCGGAAGTGGATTTCAACGATCCGAAGTTTGCCGCGTACCTGGCCTATTCCGCAGGCGATTACCAGGGCACGCGCTACCAGGGAAGCCTCGCGTTTGCGCAGACGTACAAGCACCGGGCGCTGGACCGCGGTTTCATTTACATACAGAACACCGTCTCTTTCGGAAACGAGTTGTCGTTTTATCAGAACGCCAATTTTGATCTTTACGATATTACACACGAGGGCGGCGCCGGACACCTTCACCTGACGGACATGTTCCTGTCCACAACCTATCGCCCCGCGCGGTGGCTTTCGACCAGCGCCACCTACGCTGTTCGTCGCAACGTGTATTTCCTGCAGAGTTTCCGGGATTTCCCGGACAGTCTGTTCGACAAATCCCTCCAACAAAATGCCCGGCTCAGCGTCGGCGTAAATCTTCCCGCGGCCATGTTTCTTTCTCTTTCCGGCTCCCTGCGGTTGAGAGAAGGCGACAGCAAATCAGCCGCTTCCCTGGCGGGGCGCTACACGTGGGCGAACGTCCTCCATTCGCGGGTAAACCTCTACCTCACGGGAAGCATGGCGGACAACGTGTACAACACCTCGCTCAGTTATGGCTTCGAACTCAACACCGATGTCATCCGTTCTCTCTACACGGCGCTTCGTTTCCGGCAATACAGTTACACGTTTTCGGGCGGGAGCCGCACGCTCAACCGCTCCACCCTGAGCGCGGATATCTACTATCGCATCAGCCGCACGTTCTACGCGTCGTTGAGCTACGAACGGTACTGGGAATCGACGATTACATCCGATCGTCTTTACACGGAGCTGACGATTCGCTATTGAACGGGCGGTTCCTGATCCCGCGTTGTTCTATTAAATTCATTCGGATAAGAACGCTGAGCTACCGTCGTCTTCTCTTGGATTTCCTCGATCCGTCCCAGACGTACTTCAGCAGGGCGTGCGGCGATCCCAGCGGGGCGACCGTGTCGTAGATATCTATGCGGGGAGCGCCCCAACCTCGAGTCGTTTTGGCTACGAAGTCCCGAAGGTTATTGGCGCGGGCCTTGGCCTCGTGGAGATTGGTGCCGTGCACCTCGATCTGGATCTCGCGGATCAAGCGCGGCGGGGCGCTGCGGATGAGGTGCAGCATGACGAGGAGATGTTTCGAGGTCTCGTCCACGGCGTACTCGTGTTTGAAGATGCTGGTGATGGACCAGAACACGTTGCGCACGGGGTTGAACCCGGTCTTCGGCAGCGGGTCGGGATCGCGGCCGTCGGGGATGCCGTCGCCGTCGGTATCGGGGTTGCGGGGATCCGTCATCAGGCCGAAGTATTCCACGTAATCACTGGCGTCGTCGTTGTCCGTGTCGCTCTTCCTCGGGTCGGTTCCGATCTTCAATTCCATGAGGTCGAACAGCCCGTCCTTGTCGAAATCTTCGTCGTAGGGGCGGAGCTGGTAGGCGGCTTCCTCGCCGTCCGGTATGCCGTCGCTGTCCGAATCGCGCATGAGAGGACTGGAATTCTGTTCCAGGCCGTC
>JALUUP010000025.1 GCA_027021285.1 Bacteroidota bacterium
CGGTGGGATTGTTCCGCTCGTGGCGCTGTTGGTACTGTTCCTGGCATCGGGGACGGCCATGGCCCAGCGTGAAAAACGTGATCCTGCGTCTTCCGGCCGCGCGAACGACTCTTCTTCCGATTCCCTGCGTCCCCATCCTCGCGTCAACGGCTGGAAACTGGCGGCGGTGAGCGCCGCCGCGGCATCGACGCTGGGCATCTCGTACCTTTACCTTAAAGAGACATGGTGGAAAGACGGATCAACCGCCTTCCATTTTGACAACGGTCCGGACTTGCGATATGCCCGTAACATGGACAAGGTGGCGCATTTCTACGGCGGGCTCATCGGGTCCGACTTGTTCTCCGGAGCGCTCAGGTGGGCGGAAATGTCTGAAACAGCGGCTCTTTACACCGGCGCGTCTTTCAGCACGTTCGTACAGTTTGCCATCGAATTAAAAGACGGTTTTTCACCGCGGTGGGGCTGGAGCTGGCACGATGTCGCATGGGGCACGGTCGGAGCGTGGTACCCGGTCGCGCGGCACTATTGGCCTTTCCTGGAAAACGTCGATTTCAAGTGGAGTTATTGGCGTCGCAGCGACAGGTACTTCCAGGTCAAGAAAACGGGCACCTGGAATGACGATTATGTCAACCAGACTTACTGGATGTCATTGAAGGTCAACAACCTTCTTCCCGAATCCGTGGAACCCTACTGGCCTGATTTTCTTGCCGTTGCGTTCGGTGTGGGCATCGACGATGATTATGACGGCCTGGGTGGCGGAAACATCGAGATGTATATTTCGCTCGATTACGATCTCCCCCGGATTTTGCCGTCAAAGAATCCTTTGTGGGAAACGGTCAAGTACTATCTTAACTATATTCACTTTCCCGCGCCGGCGGTGCGATTGACTCCTACCGCCATCTGGTACGGGTTTTATTTCTAGGTTTGTGACATCGTTAACACCCTGCGCCGAAGGGACCGCTCCGCGGCTGTTCGCCCAGGGCATCGCACAGGAGAATCATTTTTTTCAGCCATGAACAATCGTACAACCTTCGTTTTTGCAACCCTTCTTTTTTATGCCGGTATCGCATTGGGGCAGCAGCCCGCCGATCCGGCGTTCATGCTCAAGTTCGGAGCGACGATATCCGGTCGTGTTTTTGCACCTGCCGATACCACGTACCCGCGTCCGTTCCCGGAATACGACTTCAACCAGACTTCCATCGTGCCCTGGAGAGCAGGAGTTATCGGCGGGGCTCTTACCGCGGTGTTTGTCGGGCTGGACATCTATCAGCGGAACTCGTGGTGGAAAGGCCAGCGGGGCGAGTTCCATATTGCGCCCGACAACGATTACGCCCTCCAGGTTGATAAAGTAGGTCATTTTTACGGGGGAGCGCTCAGCACGTTTATCGGAAGGAAGTCCGTCCAGTGGACGGGGTTCAGTGATGAAGCGTCGGTTTGGGTCGGGGCGCTCATCGGAACGAGCTTTGAGCTCTGGGTGGAATACCAGGATGGGTTCGCTACCGAGTGGGGCTTCAGTCCGGGTGATGCGATCATGGATGTGGCAGGCGCATTGTACCCCGTGGCGCAGTATTACCTTCCTCCCCTGTCGGCGTTCCAGCCGAAATTTTCATACTACCCCTCGGAGGATCTCCTGGAGGGCAGACATAAAGGCGGCAATATCATAGACGATTACCAGGGACAGACCTACTGGATGGGCATACACGTGTACGAGCTGCTTCCGTCGTCGTGGAAACCGTACTGGCCGGAATGGCTGGGCTTTGCCGTGGGAGTATCGGCGCGCAACCTTACGAATCGCGACGAGCGTTTTCGCGGCGTCATCGTGTCTCTGGACTACGATGTTACGAAAATCATTCCCGGAGATTCCTGGTTCCTCCGATCACTGAAAGAAGGATTGAACTTCATTCATTTTCCAGCCCCTGCCGTGCGCATATCCCCGGATGTCGTGTTTTACGGGCTCTATTTCAATTGACCCTTCCCGTGATCAGCGTTATCATACCCGCCTTTGACGAAGAACGATTGATTGGTCCCATGCTGGATCAATTCACGCCTGCATTGCGGGAACGTTATCAATTGGAAATCATCGTCAGCGATGGGGGAAGTACGGATCGTACGGTCGCGTTAGCGGAAACAGTCGCGGATAAAGTGGTACTGCATCGGGAGCAGCGGCGGCAGACGATAGCCGAAGGACGGAACGCAGGTGCGGCAGCAGCGGCGGGCGAGGTGTTCGTGTTTTTAAATGCCGATACGCGCTTCGAGAATCCGGAGAGGTTTTTTTCGATCCTGGTGCGTACCCTGGAAGACCCACGGGTCGTCGCGGCGACCTGTGCCATCCACGTTTTCCCCGAGGAGGAGAAACCGGTCGATCGTGCCTTTCATTTTGTTCACAACGCCTACTGCCGTTTTCTGAATCTCATCGGTGACGGCATGGCGCGAGGCGAATGCCATATCGTTCGGCGCAGCGTTTTCGAGGCGCTCGGCGGGTACAACCAGGCAATGGCCGCAGGCGAGGATTACGACCTGTTTCGTCGCCTGCGCAGACAAGGGAAAATCGTTTTTCTGCCCGGTGTTGTCCTGTACGAATCCCCGCGGCGGTTCCGTGAATACGGTTATACGCGGGTGGTGGCAATGTGGACGAAGAACGCTCTTGCCGTTATTCGGAAGAACAGGAGCGACTCCGACCACTGGGAACCCGTGCGCTGAACGTGCGAGAGACGTTGTTAGTCAGGGTTTGACAGGGTTGGATATCACCACGGACTTGACGGGACCGGGGATGTCCGCTGACAGCGTCCAGATGTCGCTTCCATCGCTGTTGATGGAAAGAAGGGCAACGCGGGAACCATCTGTGTCCAGCGATGCCGTGAAAGCGATCCTCTCACCGTCGGGGGAAATTGCTGCCGATGTGATGGCATGGACGGTTGTTTTTAAATGTGCCTGGACGAGGGTAGGCGTAACAACCATGCGTACGGTCCCGCCGTCAGCGGCGTTTCGAAGCTCGATGCCGTTGGAGCCAGCTACGACAAAAGTGCCTGCAGCGACACTCGTGGATGCGTTCGTGGGGGCATTTTCCAGCGAGAACGCCGTGTACCTTCCGCTGTTGACGCTCATGGAACGGAAACCGGTGCGTGTTTGCACCAACAACCGCCCCGTAGGTTCGTTGTATGCGCACAGTTCGGCGTCGCCCGGTTCTTCCACGTCGCCGATCCTGTGAAAGCCGGTTCCGTCAGCTCCGATTGCCGCCAGGAACGATTTCACGGGTACCCGTATGTCGCCGCTGAGCCTGGTTCCCATGGCCGTGAAGTAGATCGTGTTGCCGTCGCTGGAAACGCACAGCGTGTTGCCGCCGATCTCGCCGTTCGTAATCTCCGGCCACTGCCGGAGTTCTTCCCGGATCAACGAATCGACCTGCACCAGGATCATCTTCCATTCGTCGCACTTGAAGGAAACGATGGTGGATCGATCCGGCGCGGTGAAGCCCGTAACGGGAGCAAGCGCCACGGGGTACGCGAAGCGATGTCCCTTGTAGTTGAGCGCCGGGCGCGGCTTTTGCAGATACTCGTACGTCATTTGTGGGAAGGGCGAAGAAGGAAAAGGCACCGTGACGAGCGCGCCGGATTCGCACCGCCCTTGCAAGTTGGGATACGCGCCGTGGATGAACTGCATGACGACGATCCCGTTTTCGGCGACGTTCGTGAGAAACACGGCGGGAATATTCGTGACGAGTTCGGGCAGGGTTGTTCTGTCGGGAACGCGGTGCACGCCGGCTCCCCCGCCGACGGTGTCGTCGACGGCGTAGTACACGAACCGGGCCCGGGTTTCTTCAGGACCCGTGCTCTTCTGGCAACCGCAGGAGAGAAGGATGCCAAGAGAGATCGTTACTGTCCATACGAGGGTTTTCATGGTCTCACCTTGATGAAAATACGTGTCCCCAAATATAGTGACGGGTTTTCTGAATCGCAATGAAAAGCCGGGACCGCACCTCCAACCGTGCATTTTTTTCCCTCGTACGATATTTGCCGTTGTTCGATTACGAATCTTTTACTACGTTCAAAGAACATAATGATGGAAATCTTCTTAGGATGACTGAAAGTAAATATCATGTTGAAACATAAGTTCTCTACCATATCCGTTATTGTTTTGCTCATAGCGGGTATTCTCGTTGGGATGCAGATCAACCTGTTTTCCGACGATAACATCTACGAGCAATTGAACAAGTTCAAGGACGTCCTGAGTTATACGAAAAAGTATTACGTGGACGAAGTCGACACGCAGAAACTCGTGGCATCAGCCATCACGGGGATGCTGAAAGAGCTCGACCCGCATTCCGTGTACATTCCCCCCAAGCAACTCGAAAAAATACAGGAGGACTTCCGGGGGAGCTTCGAAGGTATCGGCATCGAATTCAACGTTCTGCACGATACCTTGACCGTTGTCACCCCTATTTTCGGAGGACCAAGTGAAAAAGTGGGAATCCAGGCGGGGGACAAGATTATCGCCATAGACAGCGTGGATTGCATCGGCATTACGAATCAGGAAGTGCAAAAGAA
>JALUUP010000026.1 GCA_027021285.1 Bacteroidota bacterium
ACATCACGCGAAAACCGCGCGGCTCGCCCCGTAAAGCTTCTCCGCGTAATCCATGATCATGTGCCGATGGGCCAGTTTCTCGAACCACCGGTCTGGAATGTCCACGAACCCGTAGTACGCGCCCGCAAGCTGTCCGTACACCGCGCCCGTGGTATCGGCGTCGTCACCCAGGTTGACGGCAAGAAGACAGCCTTCCTCGAAGGACTCGCTGTTGTGAAACGCCCACAGGGCCGCTTCGAGCGACTCCACCACGTACCCGCTGCCCTTGATCTCCGGCGGCTCCCTGCGCGCGAAACTTCCGCTCGCTACTTCCATGATCTCCGGGGCCAGGTCGCCGTCCCGCCACACGCCACCGTCCGGACGGTAACCTGGCGACAGCAGCCGCTCCCTCGATTCTCCGTTCACCGCTCCCGCCAGCAGTCCGCCGAAGTACCGGCAGGCGTCAACAGCGAGCCGGTGGCCGTGCGTGGTCCGGGAACTCTCGCCGGACTTCTCGATTGCCGCCGCCGCGCCGCGCGCGAAGAAAAGCGGAACAGGAGCCAGCCGCATGATAGAGCCGTTCCCGGCGGAAAACTCGTCATCGGGCCCGCAGAACGGCTTGCCGGTTCTTTCATACTCCCTCAAGGCGCGCTGCACCGTGTTTCCGATGTCGAAGCAAGTTCCGGTGCTGCTCAGGCGACCGTCACGGTACCACCACAGGTACCGCTCCATCTGGTCGTGCGGGTCGAACCCGCCGCACTCGAGCAAGCTCTCGGCCAGGCACAGGGCCATGGAAGTGTCGTCCGTCCACTGCCCGGGCTCGAGGCCGAAAGGCCCGCCGCCCGTCATGTCGCGCAGCGGCTCGAAGCTGCCGGGAGCCTGGAATTCAAGAGCGGTTCCCACGGCGTCGCCAGCGGCAAGGCCGCAGAGGCATCCCGTGTACCGGTCGACGGTCTTCATAACGTTCACCTTTTGATTATTGATGGATGCCTACTGCAGCACGACCAAGGTGCGATGCGCCAGCGCTTTTCCCGCCCGCAACCGGACAACGTACACTCCGGCGGGGGCCAGCCTTCCAGCGTCATCCGTCCCGTCCCAGGCCACGCGGTGCGCGCCCGGGTTCATCATGCCGTCCCGGAGAGTGCGCAACCTCCTTCCCAGCCGGTCGAACACGGCCAGGTCCACGCATCCGGTTGCCGCGAGGTCGAACGCGATCACCGTGGAGGAGCGGAACGGGTTGGGATAGTTCCGGATGAGAATGGCTTTCCAGTCGGCGACTCCTCTCCGTTCGCGGACGGACAGGGGTTTTTCCCACGGGTACACCGTGATCAATCCCCGGTCAGGGATGGCGGCGTCCAGTGTCCCGCCCGGGCTCACCGTCGCGTCGGGAAGGTTCACGTCGTACGCGAACGGCTCCTCGCCGGCGGAACCGAGGGTGTACTTCACGCTGTAGGCGCCCGGCGGCAGTCCCCGGATGGAAAACGCGCCGCCTGACGAGGCCTTTATCACCACCACGCGGCCACCGTCCGGGTTAATGAAAGCGATTGGAACAAACTTCGCCGCGTCGCTCCGCGCCCCGATACGCACGGCGCCCATGCGGACGAACCTGAACACCTGCCGGTTGTACTTCGTGTCGGAATTGTAGGTGATCTTCTCCACCGTGGTTTCGCCGGTGGCCACCATGAACAATCCCCGCAACACGCGGCCCTGCCAGGCCGAGTTCATGCCCTCGACCAGGTCTTCGAACAGCACCTCGTAGGTGGCGCGGCCGAACCAGAACTCCAGC
This sequence comes from Bacteroidota bacterium, assembly GCA_027021285.1. Classification (GTDB taxonomy): domain Bacteria; phylum Bacteroidota; class Ignavibacteria; order SZUA-365; family JAADGX01; genus JAADGX01. The sequence continues at coordinate 1,766 of JALUUP010000026.1, forward strand.
ATGGCGGTCTCCAGGCCGTACTGCCTGGCGGCGGCGGCGATCTTCAGCACGTCCGAGAGGGACGCGCCATACCGGTGGTAGGAGTACACGTCGAGCTTGTCCAGCGCTCCGGTCACCTGGGCCAACCTGTTGAAGTAGCTGACGGCGGCCCCGGTGGAAGAGCACGAGGGCGCGATGATCCGCGGATGGAAACCGCGCTCGGCCAGCTTGTCCACTACCGCGATGATAGCCTCGCCCACCGTCGTGCCGCTCCACTGCCGCACGTTGTCCGGCTCCAGGATCACTTCCAGGGCGTCGGGTACGAGGTTGTACTTCCGGCGCAGGTGAAGGAACGCGGCGAGCATGAACTCCGCGTATTCCTCGGGCTCGTCGTGGTGATACTCGCCGCCCTCGATCTGGCCGGTGAAGGCCACGTACAGGAGGTTGACGAACAAGCGCTCGCCGCGAGCTTCCAACCGCTGCCGCATGGGCATGACGATGTTCTCCACATCCCAGTCCAGCTCGGTGAAATGGAACCCGGCTTCGTCGAGGGAATTCGGGTAGGGGTTGTCGTTGACGGTGGCGTAGCGGTTCCGCCTCCAGGAGTAATACGCGGAGTCCGGCGGCTCGGGGCAGCCGTCGGCGACCCAGCGGGCGTAATAATCCACGGTGTTCTCCGCGCCGCTCCGCACTTCAAGGCGCAGCCTGTTGATGCCGACGTCGTCCACGGCGATGCGCACCAGCGAGTCGCGCAGGGCGGCGAAGTAGGGTTCGCAGGGCGCGGACACGTACGTTCCCACCTCCCAGCCGCGCATGACCTGGTACGTGACGTTCGAATCGAGAGTAATGACGGCCTGGGCGTGGAGAAACGCGGGCGCGACCAGCATCGCAAGCGGCAACCACCAGGAACAAAATCGATTACGCATGACGCGAAACCCTCCCTTCAAGAATCATGTTTTGTTGTTTTTCCATCGACACCCGTCGCCGAAAACGGGTAACGCGGCCAGATGAGGCGGGCCGGTCTCACGTCCTTTGTCCTTTCCATTCCGACATAGACTCTCACGGCTTGTTACGGTTGTGAATCCCGGATGTGAAAAGTCCGAACTCCGCGGTAATAAATCAAGGCTCTTTGAGTCGAGGGGCCGTTACCAATACATTTTGAAACCCAGCTCCCGCGTGAGGCTCCGGTAACTCGTCAAGTGCCGCTCCACCGCGTCCATCCGCGAGAAGCGGGTCAAGGTGGAGAACAGGAGCAACTCGAAGGCGGAAGAGGAAAACCAGTCCACATCCTTGGTGTAACCGCATACGCACCGGGCCTTCGTCTTTCTCGTGAACTCCAGCACTTTCGCGCGCCCGATGTCCAACGTGGCGCAGCTACCAAAGTACACAATCTTCCCGCGACACGCGCCCGCGAGGAAATCCCCAAGCTGGTCAAGGCTGAGACGTTTCCTGCCGATGATGATGGTGTCCGGCTCCCCGTGGAACGCAAAGTAACCGATGTTGTACGAGCGGTACGCCCGCTGTCTCCACTTCTTCATATAGAACTGGAGTTCTTCAACCGTCCCCACGTCCCGGTAGATGAAGTTGATGCGGTTGCTCTGTTCGAGAAACTGCAAGAGGGGACGAACGGTGTTTCTCTCCGTCAGGTCGGGAGACCAATCTCCCTCCAGGCAGAAGATACCGGGTTTCCTCCTTGTCGACACGGGATTACACCTCCAATTATTGCCACAGAGCGTACAGAGATAAAAGTAACGATACCCTCCATCAACGGAAAAACGACTCGTACGATCACGTTACGCGGAGCCGGGCGCAAGGTTGAGTTTTCCCACCGCCTCGGCCACGTCCTCCGGCCAGATGAATATGCGGTTGTACGGCTTCACCTTGACGTAGTCCTGGGGATAGAATATTTCCCGCGTGGTCATGTCGGCGCAGAACCTCGTAATCCAGCCGTTCCGTTGCCTGCTGGACAGCTTGCGTCCCTGTACCAGCTTCTTCGTAACCTCGTACAATCGGACACACATGCGGAACTCGTAGCCTGTGAGCGAGAGAGGATTCTGCCACGCTCCCCGGCCATTCTCGAGGGCATTCTTGCCCGCTTCCTGCAAGAGCACCATGTCGGCGTGCTTGGGCAAGCTGGGGTAGATGGGAAAGGAAGCCGCCCAACCGTTGTCAACCATGAGAAGATTGAACGTAGCCCGATCCCGGATAGACATGGCGGCACGCTCCTCCGCGTTGTAATTCGGCGCCATGTACGCCAGCAGGCGGCCGTACCGGTCGAAGGGCTGGTCCGCGCCTCGCAGGAACACCGATCTCTTGCGCGAGCTGTTGGGCCGGGCCAGCTTTTCCTTGACAAGGGTTTTGAACGCCTCTGTCGCTTTCTTTCCCTGTTCCTCGTGGAGCGTGCCCGCGACCCCGGTGTTCAGTCGCGGAAGCAAATGCGCCGCCAGGTCTGCTTCCACCGGCGCTTTTCCCTGTTGAATCCACTCCGCCAATTGAGTAAAATTCTCATCCTGCCGCGAGGGCTTCGCATTTCCTGGATAATGCACCTCCGGCGTATCGATGCTCAACATCCGGATCGATACAGACACGTAGGGCGTGTCGCCGTCGGTCGCTCTCAGGTATCTCTTGGAACCCAGGGCGTCCAGTTCGAATCCCTGCGGGTCCCAGAATATCGCCACGTCCGTCATGCGTATTTCCTCCCCGATTGGTTATTTACCGGACATACAATCCTCTGTGATCTCTGTGGCTATATCAGCTTTGCCACAGAGCGCACAGGGATCACA
>JALUUP010000027.1 GCA_027021285.1 Bacteroidota bacterium
TGTCGCGTTCAATCCGACGAGCGCAAAATCTCAACAGGTTTCAGGGTTGTCGTCAACCGGAAACGCGGGAAAGATTTTGAAAGGGAACGTTGCACAAGGCAACTTTGGCCAAGTCTCTCAAACGAATAAAATGAAAGTGCAAAGCCAGTCCATGAACCCCGGACAATACAAGGCCGCGTGGGCAAAAGAATGGGATTTTGAAAAGACCCGAAAATACATCAAGAAACTTCTCCAGGTTCCAAAGATCACGCAGTTCACGGGAACCATGCGCAGCAATCCGAACACGATAGGTTACGCGACGCTCACCTTGCAATGGAAGGCGTCGCACCCGGCAGGGATTGCCGAATACAGCTTCGATATTCCCGGGTATTCGCAACCGGTAAAACTATCGGCGATTTCCCCGCCTTCTCCCACGCCACAGAAAAAATCAACACCGCAGAAACAAACGGGACAGGCCAAACTCGCCGGTCAGCAAAAAGGATTGATCGGGCAGCAATTCGGTTCACCCCTGCTCGGGAAGCTTATATCAAAGAAAGAAATTGGATTGAAGGCCCCGCAGATCGGGACATCGGTGACGTACGGGAGGGTCAAGCTGCCTTCCGGCCCCTCACATGCCTGGAGGTCCGTCGATAATAGCACGAAACTCCTCGTGCCGTTTTTCTACGGCGTCCACAAGGCCGGAACGTACGACATCTGGATCCGCGCGCGCGGAGCGGGGGGATTGTCCCTGGAACGCAAGGCAACCGTGAACGTTGATTATGCGTACGCGGTAACCAAGGAGGACAGCGCAAAGGGCAGGGACATCGGGTCGCCGACAAAACAATCCAGTCTCAACATAAGCGATGCGACATCTCCCACTATTCCCTCCGTTGACGACGGCGGACCGTACACGAGCAGTTCGACCCTGATCTACGCGAAATGGAGCGCCGTCGATTACGAATCCGGTGTCCAGGAATACCAGTACCGCGTGGTAAACAGGTCGGGCAAGTTCACGTACCAGGTGCTGCCCTGGATTTCAGCGGGCGGCCAAACGGAAATGAACATCCGGCTCGATACTCCAATGAAGCCGGGAACCGTTTACTATGTCGAAGTGAAGGCCCGGAACGGCGCCGGGATGTGGAGCGCGGTAGGCAGCTCGAATGGCATCCAGTTGAAAGACGCCACGCCGCCTTCAAAGCCAACTATCATGGCTGTGCTTCTCGCTGATACGCTCGAGGCTTCCTGGGCTGCGTCATCAGATCCGGAATCGGGGATACTCGGCTACCGTTACGCGCTGGGTTCCGCCTCCGGCAAAGATGACGTTATTCCGTGGACGGCCGTTTCGACCACATCGATTCACCTGAGCAGCGCCCACCTGCAAGCCGTTTCGAAGAAACCCATCGTCAAGGGCAACACGTATTACCTGTCCCTCCGCGCGGTGAACGGTATTAACGTCCCATCGTTAACATCAACAACAGCGGTGGTGGCAAAATGAAAACGACAGGGCTTCAGGGAACAAAGCGACCGTCGCGTTTGTGCCACCTCGCGCTCATACTCACCATTGTTCTTCCGGCTGTTTCGGCAGCGCAACCGGAACCTCTTCCGTTCTTCCTCGCATCGACGGATGACAGCGTTTACATCCTCGCTGTCGGCATGCCCAGGGGAACGGAAGGTTTCATGGTGTATCGCAAGGGACCCGCTGACAAGGAGTTTTTACCCAGAACTCCCTTCCCCGTCGCCCCCGTCATCGATCCGGATCGCGCGAGATTCATGCTCGGGGAAGACTACTCCTGGGTGCTTCGGACGTTGCGCGTCGAGGATGCGTTCGATATCGTCCAGCGCCTCAGGTCCGATCCCGGCGCATCCGCCACCCTCTCCTTTGCCAGCCTCAGGGTCGCTCGTGTCGCCGGTCGCCTGTTCATCGACGACAGTGTGCAGGCAGGTACGTCGTACACCTATCGTGTCGATTTTCTTGACTACGATGGAAGCGTTCGGAAATCTGCTTCGCGCCGCATAACGGTTCACGATCGACGGCCTCCGGCGCCGGAACGTATCAAAGTCACCGCCGGGGACGGCCGGGTCAAGATATCCTGGGAATACCCGCCGTACCGAGGCGATCCGAACGACATCACCATCGGTTTCAATATCTACCGCCGTACACGCGACGGGGAGTTTCAGAAAATCAACCGCGTCCTGGCGCTTCGCCAGGAAGACCTGAAGTACAGGACGGACATCAATGTTGAAAATAATGCCACGTACACGTACCACGTGCGCGCAGTTGATTTCATCGGCAGGGAGAGCGAGCCGTCCGTTTTTGCTTCCGCGACCCCAAAAGATATCACGCCGCCGTCATTTCCCGAGGGCCTGGACGCGATTTCGAAAGAAGGCGCCATCCTCCTTACCTGGCGGATGAACCTCGAGCTGGACCTCTCCCACTACGACGTCTATCGAAGCCTCGACATGCAGGGAGAATACGAAAAAATCAACGCCTCGCCGATCGCGGGTGATCACCCGAGCTATCTCGATACCACCGTGTACGCGGGGCCGACGTATTTCTACCAGGTCAAGGCGGTCGATACATCCGGAAACGAGAGTGAATTCTCGAACATCATTACCGCGTTCCCCCTGGATACCACGCCGCCTTCGCCCCCCGTACGACTTGCGGGAACAACCGTGGAGCAAAACGTTCTCCTCCGGTGGGAAGCGCCGGCGGACCGCGATTTGAAAGGCTACTACGTGTACCGCAAGAAGCCGGGTGAAACAGATTTCATGCGCCTGACGGGTACGGTCCTCCCAAAAGGCGAACTGCAATATGAAGACCGGGGGTTCACGGGAAAGGGCCTCTGGGGCGGCAAGGATTACGTGTACGGTGTATCGTCGGTTGACAACAGTTTCAACGAAAGCGCCATCACCACGATCACCATCACCGTCCCCGACCTCGAACCGCCGACACCGCCCGTCGGTTCGAACGCGAGGGGAAATCGGGACGGCAGTATTCTCGTGTACTGGCAGCCCAGCATGTCGCTCGATGTCGCCGCGTATCGTGTTTACCGCGAACCGCCTGACGGGTCCGCGCCGATTTTTGAATCCGATAAAAAGACATTCGAATTCGTGGACTCGTCCGCCGTTCCGGGCACGACATATTCATACCGGGTTTCAGCGGTTGACAACTACGGAAACGAAAGCGAAAAAACACCGGCAACGGAAGTCACGGCGAGAGACCTCGATGCGCCTCCGCCTCCCGGGCGCGTAAGCGCCGTTGTCGTGAAAGATGGAATCCGCGTCACGTGGGAGGACGTGGAAGAACATGATTTGCGGGGATACAACGTGTACCGCATGGATATCCCGAACGGGGTCGCCGAGAAAATAAACGATGAACCGATACGGGCGACGGTGTTTCTTGATACCGGTGGTTCCGCGGGGCAGTACTACAGGGTAACCACGCTGGACACATCCGGTAACGAGAACCACATGTCCCGCGCGGTTGAAGCCGTAACGTCCAAAACGAAATAGTTTTTTGAACAACGACCTGTTTTTCTTCTGCTACCATGCGTTTGGCGAGATACATATATCTTATTCTTCTCTTGCTCATCACGCAAGCAACGGTTTCAAACGCACAGAATCCGGGGGAACTCTATAACGATGCTCTGCAAGAGTATAACAAGGGTTTGAAAGAGAGCGCGGCACGCAAGCTCCGTCACGTTCTCCAGGTCGACTCCACGTACCTGGAAGCCTTCCTCGCCCTCGGACAAATTTATCTCGAAACAGGCCGGGCGGAGAACGCGCGTGATGTCGCGCTGAGAGCGCTGAGGATAAACGGCAAGGAACCACGGCTCCAGATGCTTATGGGCGCGGCCCTGGTTGCATTGCGTCTCCCTGAAAAAGCCCTGCCTTACTTGAAAGCGGCGATGCGCGAACCATCCCAATCCGTCCATGCGAAAAAACTTCTCTCCGTATCCTGTCTGAACATCGGCGTCAACGCCTACCGGAAGGGAAACACAGAAAACGCGATTCGCAGCTTCAAAGAATCCATTCATTACAATCCCGGCAACGCCGAGGCGCACCGGAACCTCGCAATCGTTTATTACAGGTCGGGAGAACTCGTAAAAGCGGAATTCCATGTCCGCTCGGCGCTGAAAGAGCGATCCCGCGATACGACTTTATTTCGCATGCTTGCGCAGATTCTTTTCAAGCAAAAAAAGTTCCTGGAAGCCCGCAATGTCCTGGCCCGGATTCAAAGCCTCGATCCGATGGACCTCAGCAGTGGCCTTCAGCTCGCGTACCTCTACCGCTTCGACAACAAGCCGGATAGCGCCGTCGCGGTGTACGAGGCGCTCCTGAAACGTCATCCCCGCTCGATAGAGATCTACGAAGCGTACGCCGATTACTTTATCCAGTCATCTCGATACCAGCGCGCGGTGGGCCTCTACCAACGACTGCTCTCTCACGACAGCGCGGCGACCGGCGTGTACAGACGCATAGGCGATATTTACGTCAAGACCGGAAAGTTCGCCGAGGCCCGCTTCTGCTACCAGCGTGAACT
>JALUUP010000028.1 GCA_027021285.1 Bacteroidota bacterium
TGTTGAGCGCCTGTTGGATGCCCTGGGACACCGCCGGAATGTATTCCCGCGGGATCTTGCCTCCGACGATAGCGTTTTCAAACTCGAATCCTTGCCCGTCTTCTGTCGGCCCGATTTCAAGCACTACATGCGCGTACTGTCCATGGCCACCCGTCTGCCGCACGAATTTTGACTCCTGAGTCACCGTCTTCCGTATCGACTCGCGGTACGCCACCTGCGGACGCCCCACGTTCGCTTCCACGTTAAACTCACGCCTCATGCGGTCGATGATAATTTCGAGATGCAGCTCGCCCATCCCGCTGATGATCGTCTGCCCGGTCTCTTCGTCCGTAGAAATACGAAACGTCGGGTCCTCATCAGCCAGCTTGCTCAAAGCAGTATTCAACTTGTCCTGATCCGCCTTCGTCTTTGGTTCGATCGCGATACCGATAACCGGATCGGGGAACTCCATTTTTTCAAGGACGATGGGATCGGACTGATCACAGAGCGTATCGCCGGTTCGCGTGTACTTTAACCCGATAGCTGCACAAATATCACCGGTGTACGCGGTTTCCACGTCCTCGCGGTGATTGGCATGCATGCGAAGAATACGTCCCACCCGTTCCTTCTTTCCGGCAATGGGATTATAAACATACGACCCGGCGTTGATCTTCCCGGAATAGACACGGAAAAACGTGAGTTTCCCGACAAACGGGTCAGTTGCGATCTTGAACGCAAGGGCGCTGAATTTCTCGTCGTCGCTCGGTTGGCGCTCAACGCGGTCGTGCATGTTCACGTGATGCCCGACCGTCACGCCGACGTCAAGCGGGGACGGCAAGTACTCGATCACCGCGTCCAACAAACGTTGAATCCCTTTGTTCTTGAACGCCGATCCACAAACCACGGGGATAATTTTCCCCTCGATCGTGGCCCGGCGCAACACGGCATCGATCTCCTGCGTGCTTATCTCTTCGCCTTCCAGGTATTTTTCCAGGAGGGTGTCGTCGATGTCGGCAACACCTTCAAGCATTTTCGTGCGATGTTCACGGGCTTCCTCCAAAAGATCATCCGGGATATCGATCTCGTCCCAGGACGTCCCCCTCGAATCCTCGTGATAAATTCGTGCTTTCATGGATGCGAGGTCTATGATCCCGGTGAAGGTTTCTCCCTTTCCGATCGGAAGAGTGATGGGAATCGCGTTGGCGCCCAGACGATCGTGCATCATCTGCACGGTACCGAAGAAATCGGCGCCCATGCGGTCCATCTTGTTCACAAAAGCAATTCGCGGCACCCGGTACTTATCGGCCTGTCGCCAGACCGTCTCTGATTGCGGCTCGACACCACCAACGGCACAGAACAACGCGATCGCGCCGTCGAGAACGCGCAGTGAGCGCTCCACTTCGACGGTAAAGTCCACGTGACCCGGTGTATCGATGATGTTAATCCGATGATCGGCCCAAAAGCACGTGGTCGCAGCGCTGGTAATCGTGATTCCTCTCTCTTTTTCCTGTTCCATCCAATCCATGGTGGCGGCACCGTCGTGTACTTCTCCCATGCGGTGCAGCACACCCGTATAGAACAGGATACGCTCCGTCGTCGTCGTCTTGCCGGCATCAATGTGGGCCATGATGCCGATGTTCCTGGTCTTCTCTAAACTAATCTCTCTCTTCTTCATCGTCTCTTATCGTCTTACCACCGGAAATGCGCAAACGCCTTGTTGGCTTCCGCCATGCGATGGGTATCATCCTTCTTTTTAATTGCACCACCTTCGTTGTTCGCTGCTGCGATAAACTCCGCCGCGAGTTTCCGCGCCATGGATTTGTCATTTCGCGCCCGGGCGAATGAAATCAACCACCGAATGGCCAGCGCGGTTCTCCGATCGGGACGCACTTCCATTGGGACCTGGTACGTGGCTCCTCCAATCCGACGTCCACGGACCTCGACCTGCGGCTGTGTATTGAACAAGGCTTTCTTGAATATTTCGTACCCATCCTCCTTCGTCCGCTCCGAGACAAGATCGATGGCTTCGTAGAGGATTTGCCGGGCACGGCTTTTCTTCCCCTGCTTCATGAGGTTGTTGATGAAACGTGCCACCAGGATATCATTGTACTTCGGATCTGGTGTAATTCGACGTCGGACTGCGCGTTTTCTTCTCATCTGTTCTTCGCTTGGATTTTATTCCTGGACATAAACTTCAGGCCTTCGGCCGCTTGGCACCGTACTTTGAGCGGCCCCGCCGACGCGATTCAACTCCCTGCGTGTCGAGCGTACCCCGAATCACGTGATACCGTACACCCGGCAGATCCTTCACACGTCCACCGCGTATCAGAACGATCGAGTGCTCCTGAAGGTTATGACCTTCGCCCGGGATGTACGCGGTCACCTCCATCCCGTTCGACAAACGAACACGGGCGACCTTTCGAAGCGCCGAGTTCGGCTTCTTCGGTGTGGTCGTGTAAACACGAGTACATACGCCCCGCTTCTGCGGACAGCTGTCCAAGGCTGGCGCCTTGTTCTTGGAGATGATTTCCTTTCGTCCTTTCCTGACGAGTTGATTTATAGTCGGCAAAAACGTAAACCCTTATGGTTTATTATACATGAAGCTTCTCTATAATAGACAAAGCCTTTAAACTTACGTTTTTTTGCTTTGAAAAGCAAGTCTCATAGCTCCAGTCACCGAAGGAAAAATCCCTCGGATATCATCCTTTCCGTCGAGAACAGGGGGCCAATAGAATTTGAGCACATCGATTACTCCTTGCCTACCTTTGTTTCCGCGTAGGCTGCCGCTTCTTCTTCCGGAAGTTCTTCCACCTGGTTGTCTGAAAGCGCGGTAAGGTTTCTGAATTTCCTCAACCCCGTCCCGGCAGGAATGAGGTGCCCCATGATCACGTTTTCTTTCAAGCCTTTCAATGTATCAACCTTGGCGGCGATTGCAGCTTCCGTCAGGACCTTGGTTGTTTCCTGGAACGATGCGGCGGAGATGAAGCTCTCCGTCGTCAAAGCCGCTTGCGTGATACCGAGCAAAATGGGGCGATAGCTCGCAGGCTCGGCGTTTCGAAACTCCGCAGGCGCCTTATCCTTTTTCTTCAAATCCAGATTGATTTCACGTACTTTGCGCTTGGGTACGATCTGTCCATTCTTGAACCTCGAATCGCCCTTTGCCGTGATGACCACACTGCCGGCAATCTCTTCGTTTACTTCCTGTACTTTCACTCGCTCGATGATGTCGCCCTCCAGGAGTTCCGTATCGCCGGGTGAAACGATTTTGACTTTGAGCATCATCTGGCGCACGATGATCTCAATGTGTTTATCGTTGATTTTGACGCCTTGCATCCGGTACACTTCCTGGATCTCGTTTACCAGGTATTCCTGAACCACGGAACTTCCCTTGATAGAGAGAATGTCGTGGGGATTCACGGGCCCGTCGGAGATTCGCTCTCCAGCTTTGATGACATCTCCATCCTGGACCAGGAAGTGCTTTCCAATCGGGACGAGGTACGTGCGAACGTCGGACCCGTCGTGGCTCGTGACAATGACTTCTCGGGAACCTCGTTTCTGGGCGCCAAATTTCACAGTACCGTCGATCTCCGAAACCACCGCCGGCTGCTGTGGGCTGCGCGCTTCGAACAGCTCGGTAACACGCGGCAAACCGCCGGTGATATCCCGCGTCTTGCCAATCTCGCGGGGAATCTTTAAAAGCACGGTGCCTGCGGATACAGTGTCCCCATCATCTACCGACAAGTGGCCGCTGATCGGAGTCAGGTATTGGGCCAGGACCTTTCCTTTTTTGTCCACGATCTGGATCATGGGACTGAGATTGCGATTTCGCGTTTCAGTGACCACTTTCTGAATATGACCGGTCTGCTCATCCGGCTCCTCGCGAAACGTTTGTCCTTCGATGAGATCGATGAACTTTACCGTTCCGCTGTACGCCGAGATAATCGTCGAATTGTAGGGGTCCCATTCGTACAGCAACTCACCCTTGGTGATATTCGACTTATCCTTGACGAGCAAACGCGCACCATACGGCACGTCGTACCGCGCCAGAACACGGTTGTCGTTATCCACGATCTTGAGCAAACCGTTTCGATTGATGACAATTCGGACCTTGCCGTTTTCGTCTGTAGTCGTGACGTAATTGATCGAATCATACTCGACTTTTCCGGAAAACCGTGCGGATATCTGCGATTGAGCGGCTATCCGGCTCGCCGTTCCGCCGATATGGAATGTTCGCAGTGTCAACTGGGTGCCCGGTTCGCCGATAGATTGTGCGGCGATGGTTCCAACCGCCTCTCCAACATCGACCAGGAGACTGGTGGTCAGGTTGCGTCCATAGCAGCGGGCGCACACGCCATGCTTTGCCTCGCAAGTCAGCGCCGACCGAATAACCACCGATTCGATCGGAGAGCGCGCAATTTTCGCCGCCACTGCTTCGTCGATCACCTGGCCGGCAGAAACCAGCAACTCTTCCGAAAGCGGATCCTTAACGTCGTACAGGGAAACCCGGCCTAAAATACGTTCAGCA
>JALUUP010000029.1 GCA_027021285.1 Bacteroidota bacterium
CAAGGTGGACGGTGTCATGATGCCGCACAAGATCACACTCAGCGGCGTGGGCCCGCAGATCGAGTTCGTTATCACTTCCATCAAACACAACACGGGAGTGAAGGACGAAACTTTCGTCAAGGAAGTACAAGCGAAGAAGTAGAAAGAATAGAAAATGAAGTAAAAAGGGGCGTTGCTGTCGAGCGGCGCCCCTTTTTCAGTTCAGGACAATGAAGGCCGCTGGTTCCACGCGTGACGTTCCTGAACCCGGCGCTGAAGGGACCGGGGTTATCGGGCGAGGTCGCGTTGTAACGAGCCTGCGACTTCTGTTGCGGCGAGCAGAAATGAGCCGGTCCGGTCGAAAGAAGAAAGGAATATCGAACAATCATGATTGGGTTCCCCTTCATCGGTGGAAAACCGAATAGCCGGTTTTCGGGGTTTCGATCTGGAAACGGTCCTGCTCAAGACCGGTCGGCCTCGCGCACCATCTTTTCGTAAAGGTCGATTTCCTGCCGGTTCCCGACGATGAACGGCACGCGCTGGTGCAGGTGCGTCGGCTTGATGTCGAGAATCCGTTCCCGGCCCGTTGTAGCGGCGCCGCCCGCTTGCTCTGCCAGCATGGCCAGGGGAGCGCATTCGTACAGGAGGCGGAGTTTGCCCTTGCCGGTCTTGGCGTCGGCGGGGTACATGAACACGCCGCCGTACAGCATGTTGCGGTGGAAGTCGGCCACCAGGGAGCCGATGTAGCGCGACGTCGTTTTCTTGTAGCGCTCGTCGTCCCCGTAGCGGATGTGATCCGCGAATTCGCGTGTCGGTTCATCCCACTTCTGGTAGTTGGAATCGTTGGCGGAGAAGCACTTGCAGCGGTCGGGAATCCGGATGTTCTCGTGGGACAGGATGTATTCTCCGATCATGGGATCGAGCGTAAAGCCGTGGACACCGTTGCCGGTGGTATAGACAAACATGGTGCTGGAACCGTAGATGACGTAACCCGCGGCAACCTGTTTGCTTCCTTCCTGGAGGAAATCCTCCAACGTGCAGCGTCCGCCGCCCGTGACACGCCTCCGGATCGAGAAGATGGTACCCACGGAGACGTTGGCGTCGATGTTCGAAGAACCGTCCAACGGATCGAAGAGGATGATGTACTCGCTGTTCTCCGGTTGCCGCCGATCGATCTGGATGATGTCTTCTTCTTCCTCCGAGGCAAGCCCGAACACGTGCCCCATCCACATGAACGTCGATTTCATGATCTCGTTGGCGATGACGTCGAGTTTCATCTGTTGTTCGCCCTGGATGTTCACCTTTCCATACTGGCCCAGCACGCCGATCAATCCCGCCTGTTGAGCCTTGGAGAGAATGACCTTCGAGGCCAGGCCCACGCGGCGGAGCAGGTTGGAAAAAACTCCCCGGCTCTGGGGGTGAAGACTCTGTTCCTTGGCGATGTAGCTTTCGAGGGTTTCGAAATCCTTCCATGCGGAGTTGGGCATGATGTCGCTCCTTGAAGTGTCGCTGCGTTGTTGATGTTCTGGTAGCCGGTGATGATGAAAAATCCTTTCCTCGCTGCCAATGGAAAGAATTTCCCGTACCCAAAAGTACGGAGAACGATAGTTGCTTTCAAGCCTGGATGCGTTTGACGTGACACGCCATGGCGTCAGTGGTCGCTACAGCGCAGTTCTACCTCATGGTTGCATGCCACCACGGAGCGATGCAGATTTTTCCCTCCAGTTTCATACGGGGAACAATGATTTATGACATTCGCGGTGTTATCTTTAGCCAGTTGAACGTTCTCGTCCGGAACATGGAATTACCGCAACAGAAATACGGCCCCGAATTCTGCGTCAAAGCCATTGAGAGAAACCTTATCGAAGGTTGCAAAACGTGGGCGGCCGTACCAGGCATCAATTTACGGTATGACAATGGGATCATGTGGCTCCAATCCTCCGTGTTGTTTGATCTGTTCAACATCGTGCTCCAAACGCGCCTTGTGCCCGAACAAGCGCCGGAGCGCATTGCCCGTCTCGCCGCACACCAAAAGGAAAGAGGCCTTCCCCTGACATGGTACGTGTTGCCATCCTCTTCCCCCGATGATTTGGACACGTATCTCGAAGACGCGGGCTTCGTGTTTTCAGGGAGCACCACGGGTATGGCTTTGCATCTCGATGAACTTGGCGAAGGGTTCCCGCCCCCGGAGGACCTTGAGATCAGGGAAATCGAAAACCGCGGTGACCTGTGGAAATGGGTGAGGATCGTCATACGCGCGTTCGAGTTTCCCAACACGATTATTCCAACCTGGTTTGAAGTCCAGGAAGCGGTGGGTGTGGGAGACGATAAACGATGGCGCCATTTTATCGGTCTCCGGCGGGGTGAACCGGTGGCCACGTCATCCATGTTTTTCGGGGCAGGGTCGATTATCATCGCCAACGTTGCCACGATCCCTACCGAGAGAAACCAGGGCATCGGCACGGTCATGACGAAATACATCCTGGAAAAAGCCCGGCGGTTGGGCTACCCCCTGGCAACACTGTGTGCAACCAGCATGGCCGAGGGGATTTATCGCAATCTCGGTTTCAGGGAATATTGCCGCATCAGCTTGTTTACGTATTCTCCGGAGTAGCGGCGACCACGGCTTCCGTAACACGGACGCCCCTCTACTCTCCCTTCCAGTTCGGCAGGCGTCCCGGCGTCCACGGCGCTTCTACGTCTTCCAGCCGGCTTTCAAGCTTCTTTAAATCAACCTCGACGAGGTTTCGAAGCTCCTGGAGCAAAGGCGTGAACTGTTTCGTAACGATGCGGTATTGTTCGCGGTACAAGGCCGAAGGCGACGACGTGGAGGTCCACTGGCCGTACACCAGGCGCTGCAGCCTGCCGGCAACCGATGGCGGTTGGTTTTCGTTGTACTTCCGGTATGTGGCGTCGCCGTTCAACCTGCGAAGAAGTTCGTCAACGCGGTCCCTCAATGCGCGGTACTCGGCCAACACGTCCCCGGTGGTCCCGGGCGCGAGTTCCAGCGCCTTGCCGATGATTGCCAGGCGGGCTTTCAGTTCCTGGGCTGCGCGCTGTGTTCCCGTCACCGCCCGTTGCAGCGAGGCGATCTTCTTCTGAAAAACAACCAGTTCCTTACGGTCTTTCGCTGGAAGCGTGGTGTTCGCGAGCACTACGGTGTTGAACGGCTGAGGCGGCGTAAGCCGGGTTATCACTCCGTCCACGACCTTGGACATGGTTACGCGATACGTCCCCGGCATGGCCAGCATTGCCGAGGCCTTGTTTATGTTTACATCCTTGCCCACCGGTGTCAACTTGGGATACCGGAGATCCCAGGCGATGCGATGGATGCCCTTCGTGGCGGGGGCCCGGAGCTTCCGCACAACGTTGCCGTCGGCGTCGATGACGGTGAACAGCAGGTACGGCGCCTCCTCCTCGTTTTCCTCCCGCAGCTGTTCGATAGTTGGATACGGCGGCGTCCGGCCGAGTTTCCGGGCTTCCTTCTCGGCTTCCTTGCGCAGTTGCTTTTTCGTCTTGATGGTTTCCTTCAGGTAGTACGTGAACGTCGCGCCGAACGGCGGATTCGGCGCAGTAAAGAACGACGTGCCCTGCCAACCCTTGCGGCGCGAGCCGGACTGGAGGTACATGAGAGCGTCCTTGACGGGAAAGATGAAACCTTCCCGGTCCAGGACGTCGCTACTGACGTTTCTCAGGGGCGTGTAGTCGTCGAGGATGTAAAATCCCCTGCCGAACGTGGCGAGGACGAGGTCGTTTTCACGTTTCTGGATGGCGATGTCGCGCACGGCGATGGTGGGCAGGCCTCCCTTGAGCTGTATCCACTTCTTGCCGCCGTCAAGCGTGAAAAAGACGCCGAATTCCGTTCCCGCGAAGAGGAGCTCCGGGTTGACGTGGTCTTCTTTCACAACATACACGGAACCGCTATCCGGGAGATTGCCGGCAATGGAAACCCAGCTTTTCCCCCTGTCCGTGCTCTTGAGAATGTACGGCTTGAAGTCCGCGTTCTTGTGGTTGTCGAACGTGGCGTACACCGTGGCGGCGTCGTGTGCGGAAGCGGTGACGCAGCTCACGTAAGTCATGTCCGGAACGCCGGGGAAGGAGGCGATTCTCCGCCATGTCGTTCCGCCGTCCTCGGTCACCTGGATGAGGCCGTCGTCGGTCCCGGCGTACAGCAGGTTTTCCTGGACCGGCGATTCACTGAGGGCCACGATGTTTCCGAACAGCGAAGTCGAAGCGTTTTTTGACACCGCGTCAACGCCCCAGACCTTTCCCATCACGGGCAGGGCATTGCGATCGAGGCGGCGGGTCAGGTCGGGACTGATTGCGCGCCAGGAATCGCCCCGGTCGTCGCTGCGGAAGACCTTGTTGGCGGCGAAATACAGCCGCGTATGCGCGTGCGGGCTGATGATCAGGGGAGAATCCCAGTTCCACCGGTACGGCTCCTCGTTCTCGCCGGGCAACGGCTTGATGGATATGCGCTCGCCGCTCTTCTTGTCGAACCGAACCAGCCCGCCGTACTGGGAC
>JALUUP010000030.1 GCA_027021285.1 Bacteroidota bacterium
TGAGTTTAACGTGGAAGCGAACGTGGGGCGTCCGCAGGTGGCGTACCGCGAGTCGATACGGAAGACGGTGACTCAGGAGTCAAAATTCGTGCGGCAGACGGGTGGCCATGGACAGTACGCGCATGTGGTGCTTGAAATCGGGCCGACAGAAGACGGGCAAGGATTCGAGTTTGAAAACGCTATCGTCGGAGGCAAGATCCCGCGGGAATACATTCCGGCGGTGTCCCAGGGCATCCAACAGGCGCTCAACAACGGTATCGTGGCGGGATATCCCATGGTAGGAATAAAAGCGCGACTGTTCGACGGCTCATTCCACGAAGTTGATTCCTCGGAACTTGCATTCAAAACCGTGGGATCGATCGCATTAAAAGAAGCGGCCAAAAAAGCGAGTCCGTACCTGCTGGAACCGATCATGGAGCTCGAGGTTATTACGCCCGAGGAATACATGGGAAATATTATCGGGGATTTGAACTCGAGGCGGGGCAAGGTGCTGGAAATGGGAACACGGAGTGATGCCCAGATGGTGAAAGTCTCCGTGCCGTTGGCTGAGATGTTCGGCTATGCAACGACCTTGCGGTCATTGTCACAGGGACGGGCTTTGTTCACAATGCAATTCTCGCATTACGAGGAAGTGCCGAAGAACGTCGCAGAAACAATTGTTGAGAAAATCCGCGGCAAGGCTGCGTAGGAAACTACAATTATATTTTGGACATAATTCATCACCACTCACAGGAGTTACAGGCAAATGGCGAAAGAAAAATTTGAACGCACCAAACCCCATGTCAACGTGGGTACGATCGGACACGTTGACCACGGGAAGACAACCCTGACCGCAGCCATGACGATGGCGCTGTCGCGGCAAGGCCTTTCCGAGGTACGCACGTTCGATAGTATTGACAATGCTCCAGAAGAGCGCGAACGTGGTATCACGATCGCAACCGCGCATGTCGAATACGAAACTGCTAATCGCCACTACGCACACGTGGACTGCCCTGGTCACGCGGATTACGTCAAAAACATGATTACCGGTGCAGCCCAGATGGATGGAGCCATCCTGGTTGTCGCCGCATCTGACGGTCCCATGCCGCAGACCCGTGAGCATATTCTGCTCGCCCGACAGGTCGGCGTCCCCCGGATAGTGGTGTTCATGAATAAAGTCGATATGGTTGATGATGAAGAACTTCTCGAGCTCGTTGAAATGGAAATTCGCGAATTGCTGAACTCCTACGAATTTCCGGGAGACGAGATCCCAATTATCCGTGGAAGCGCTTTGCAGGCCCTGGAAGCAGGAACCGATCCCAATGCTTCGAAAGATGATCCGCGATTGAAATGTATCTGGGAGTTGCTCGACGCCATTGATTCGTACATCCCGATACCGGAGCGTGACGTAGATAAGCCGTTCCTGATGCCGGTGGAAGACGTGTTTTCCATCACGGGTCGTGGTACGGTCGGCACGGGACGTATCGAACGCGGGAGAATAAACGTTGGTGATGACGTTGAAATCGTCGGTTTGGGGGCCCACAAAAAGAGCGTTGTAACGGGCGTAGAGATGTTCCGGAAAATCCTGGATTATGGTGAAGCCGGTGATAATGTCGGCCTGCTGTTGCGTGGTGTAGAAAAGGATGAATTGGAGCGCGGCATGGTCGTGGCGAAGCCCGGCTCGATCACTCCGCACAAGGTGTTCGAATGCCAGGTCTACGTTTTGAAAAAAGATGAAGGTGGTCGTCACACGCCGTTCTTTACCAATTATCGCCCGCAGTTCTACTTCCGGACGACGGACGTGACCGGTGTTATCTCATTGCCGGAAGGTGTCGAGATGATTATGCCGGGCGACAATGTGGACGGCATGAAAGTGGAACTCATCGCGGAAATCGCGATGGAAGAAGGGCTGCGTTTTGCTATCCGTGAAGGAGGCAGGACGATCGGTGCAGGTGTTGTGACCAAGATTATCGAGTGATTATTTGTTTACATCCGGGTGGATTATTCGATCCACCCGGTTTTTTCTCTTTGACATAAAAGCTATGGCTGTTGCGAGACAAAAAATACGAATCAAGTTGAAATCCTACGATCACCTGCTGATCGACAGGTCGGCGGAAAAAATCATCAAGACGGTGAAGTCAACAGGAGCCGTAGTTTCCGGCCCGATTCCGCTGCCGACGAAAAAATCCATTTTTACCGTGCTGCGTTCTCCTCACGTGGACAAGAAATCGCGGGAGCAGTTCGAAACGAGGTCGCATAAGCGGTTAATTGACATCTTCAACTCGTCGCAGCGGACGGTGGATTCCTTGATGAAGCTGGAGCTCCCCGCCGGTGTCGATGTTGAAATTAAAGTTTAACACAGAGTGAGCGACGATGGATATGCCTGGGTTATTGGGTAAAAAAATAGGAATGACGAACATCTTCGATGATGGGGGGCATTCTATTCCCTGCACGGTGCTGGAAGTTGGTCCATGTCAGGTTGTTGATGTTCGAACCATGGAAAAGGATCATTACGAAGCGCTCCAGCTGGGATTCGGGGATATCCCGGAACGAAAACTGAAAAAACCGGTGTTGGGACAGTTTGAAAAACGGAATATTCCGCCGAAACGGATCGTGCGTGAGTTCAAGGGTTTCCCGGCCGGTGAGTATAAAACGGGTGATACGCTGACCGTCTCTATGTTTAATGAGGGTGATACCGTCATGGTGACCGGCACGTCCAAGGGGAAAGGCTTTCAAGGCGTGATGAAGCGTCATGGCTTCGGTGGTGTGGGTATGTCCTCCCACGGCCAATCGGACCGGCAGCGACATCCCGGCTCGATCGGGCAAAGTTCGTATCCCTCCCGCGTTTTTCCGGGAACCCGGATGGCCGGACGGATGGGAGGAGTGCGTCATACGGTTCGGGGGTTGAAAGTCGTGAAGGTTATCGAAGATTCGAATATCTTGATCGTGCGTGGAGCGGTGCCCGGCGCAAAACAGGGAATTATTGAAGTTCACAAGCAGTCTTAACGGTGGAAAAACAGGCCATGAACGTACCGGTTTATAAAATTGATGGATCAACAGGCAGGAAGATGAAATTGGAGCCTGACGTGTTTGGAATCACACCGAACACCCACCTTGTGTATCAGGCTGTACGGATCCATCTCCTGAATCGTCGGCAGGGTACGCATAAGACAAAGGAACGCGCTGAAGTGCGTGGTGGCGGAAAAAAACCTTGGCGCCAGAAGGGTCGGGGTGCTGCGAGAGCGGGTACGATCAGGTCGCCGCTGTGGATAGGAGGAGGAACGATCTTTGGCCCGCGCCCGCGAAGCTATCGGAAATCTTTTCCCGTGAAGATGCGGCAGCTTGCGAGAAAGTCTGCTTTTGCGATGAAAGCGCAAGACGAGCAAGTACGGGTGGTGGAGGATTTCACTGTAGAATCCGCGAAAACGCGGGATCTCTATGCAATACTCAACAATCTTGACATCATCGGCAAGAAAACATTGCTGCTGGTTCCCAAGCTTGATCGCAACTTGTGGCTTGCCGCCCGAAATATCGAAAAATTTGATGTCAAGGAAGCCAGCAGCGTATCCACGTTCGATGTATTGAATAACCAGGTTTTGCTGATTCAAAAAAGCGCGTTACCGGTTATCAAGGAATCTTTTACCAAGGTGTAATTGCAGAGAGTCGATATTATGGAACTCGAAAATATAATCAAGCGACCGTTGCTGACGGAAAAAATGACTGCTTTGGGGGAACTGCGGCAGTATGCTTTTGCCGTTGATATCCGGGCCAACAAGATTCAAATACGCCAGGCGGTTGAGAAGCATTTCGGCGTAAAGGTGCAGAGCGTGCGAACCATGCGGTTCAAGGGAAAAAGAAAATCGCAGTTTACAAAGCGAGGAAAAGTCGATGGCCGCCGTCCACATTGGAAGAAAGCGGTGATCACCCTGAAGGAAGGGGAAGAGCTGGACTTGCTGGAAGCAAGTTGAACAATTGTTGATCATGTGAAGAATCATTAGGACAGACAATCGTGGCTATCAGAAAATTACGACCAATGACACCGGCAACGCGGTTCTACTCCATCGACGCGTTCGATGAGATTACGACCACGAAACCGGAAAAATCGTTGCTGGCCAAGCTGACGAAAAGCGGCGGACGCAACAACCAGGGCCGGATAACGTCGCGGCACCGCGGTGGTGGACACAAGCGCCGTTACAGGATCATTGATTTCAAGCGGGAAAAACACGGTGTACCGGGTCGAATTGCAACGATTGAATACGATCCGAATCGCTCGGCATACATAGCGCTTGTCGTCTATGCGGACGGGGCGAAAAGGTATATCATCGCTCCCAACGGTTTGAAAGTCAATGATACGGTTATGGCAGGTCCCGGGTCGGATATTAAACCGGGAAACGCGTTGCCGTTGCAAGATATTCCCGTCGGTACGGTTGTGCATAATATTGAGATGAAGCCGGGGAAAGGAGCGCAGCTCGCGCGAAGCGCCGGGGTTTCGGCGCAA
>JALUUP010000031.1 GCA_027021285.1 Bacteroidota bacterium
CCATGCCGCCGGGCCCGCCGCGTGGAACAGAATGATCATGAAGAGAGCGCGTGCAAGACGTTTCATCATTTCCCAACCATCGAAAATTTTACATGTTGTCCGATCTTCCCGTCCGGGAAATCTCGACCTCGAAACATCGTCATTTTTCCGGTTTCAAACAGTCCACTCTTTTTTCCCATACGAAACCCGCCGGGTTCGATCACTGCCACTCCAATGCGAACATCGGATCCCACGGGGGCAGCATCTCGGCCTCGCCCTCGAACAACTTCAACACCTCGTCGGGCACGAATTTCTTGTTCACGATGATCGAGTACGTGTATTCGTGGAACCAGTCGTCGTACATCGTAAAGTACCCTTTTTCCCCGACCTTCGCGCCCCAGGAATTTTCCACCAGCCACTTGACCGGCTTGCCGTCCTGGATGTCCACGCCCGTGATGACCATGGCGTGCGTGGGCACGCTTTCATGGTACCAGATCCGCTGTTCCTTGGTCATGGAGAAATCCACCCCGTACAGGTCGTCGTAATCGTAAAGGCTGCGTTTCATGAAACCAAGCTTGGAATTGGACTCCTTGCCCACGTCGCAACCGAACCATACCGGTTCGTCGGCGAGAACCGACTTGCGGGTGATGTCCGCCAGCATCTCCATGGGCAGGTTGACGAACGTCATGTTGGGCTGGTCCAGCATGTTGCGGTCGAACTGGATCTGGTACAACCGGTTGTACGGGCGTCCCGGGATGTTGTGCAGGCACACGTAGTCGTCAAGCTGGAGATTCACGGTAGCGGCGAGAAATTCCCTCGGGGTATAGGTGCGCGGCTCGCTGAGCTTGCCGTCCTTGTCCTTGTACCTCCATGTGAACGAGGTCGGGGGCACGCCGAGATGGAGAGCCAGCAACCGGTACACTTCTTTCAGCATCGCCAGTTTGCGTTTCTCGAGGTCGGTTTGCGAGGCGCCCTTCGCATGCATTCCCCGGAGGGCCGCCGCGTCCTTCCGCAGGAGGGTGGAGATCATCTTGTTCATGTTCCCGGTGTTGGAGCTGTTCTTCGACTCGGGCATCACTTCCTTTGGAACGGCGCCGTACTTTTTTACCAGCGACAACACCATGTTCCACTGACCGCCGTCGGGAAAGGGATGCTTGAGCAGCCACTCCACTTCGCGGTCGGAGACGGGGCGGTCGGCGGTTCGGATGATGCTTTCGAGAAACAGGTTGGCCTTCTCCAGCTTGTCCCAGAAAAAGAGGTAGTTCTGTGAAAACTCGAACATTTTCACGTTCAGCGCGCGGGCGGCAATGGGGCGCATGATATTCAAGCCTGCGAAGAGCCAACACCGTCCGCTTTTTTGCTGGTTCGTCACCCCTTCGGTCGTGATCCTGTGCGAGAAGTTCTTGTCCAACGCGGCGGAGACCATGCGATCCAGAGCCAAGGATTTGACATCGTTCTGGGACACGGCGTTCAGCGCAGAGCGGGTAGTCGCGTCAAGTGTGAACGAGGAACGGAGTTCCTTGATGACCTGCGGGGTCAGGGCGCCCTTTTCGTCACCGCCGGGAGCGACTGCAAACGCCGCATGAATAAAAAGAACAACGAATAGGCATAAGTAACGCGTCATGAATGTTCCTCCTGTATTCATCGTCTGGTGGTTGTCTTATAAAATATCGGCGGCGAGTTCGGCCAATTCCGACCGCTCACCTTTTTCCAGCGTCACGTGCGCGAACAGCTTTTGTCCCTTCATCCGGTCGATGAGGTAGCTCAACCCGTTGGACTCGCTGTCCAGGTACGGGTGATCGATCTGGAAGATGTCGCCCGTGAACACGACCTTCGTGCCTTCCCCGCACCGGGTGATGATCGTCTTCACCTCGTGCGGCGTGAGGTTCTGCGCTTCGTCCACGATAAAGTAGATGTTCTGCAAGCTCCGGCCACGGATGTAAGCAAGGGGCGAGATGATCAGCTTGTCCTCCGCCAGCATGTCGGCGATTCGCTTGTACTTGGCATCGGATTCCGGGAACTGGTGCTGGATGACGCTGAGGTTGTCGTAGAGCGGTTTCATGTACGGGTCGAGTTTCGACTGGACGTCGCCGGGAAGATACCCGATGTCGCGGTTGCTGAGCGGAACCACGGGACGGGCCAGGAAAATCTGCCTGTAGTTTTTGCGCCGCTCCAGCGCCGCGGCCAGGGCCAGCAGCGTCTTGCCCGTACCCGCCTTTCCTCCCAGCGTAACCAGAGGCACATCCCGGGTCAGAGCATCCAGGGCAAACGTCTGTTCCGCGTTTCGAGGCATAATGCCATAGGCGGGTTTTTTGTCCACTCGCCGGATCATGTTCGTTTCGTGGTCGAAGGCGGCCAGCACGGATTTTCTCCCGTTGCGGAGAATGAAGTACTCGTTCGCAGTCGGGGGAGGCTCGAACGCGAACCGGTCGGCGGGCAATTCGAATGGAGCCTGGTACAAATCATCGATCAGCGAATCGTCCACGCCCTCCACAAAACGCGACCCCTTGTAGAGCTGCGCGAGATCTTTCACCCGGTCGGAGATATAATCCTCGGCATTGATTCCGACGGCTTTCGCTTTCATGCGAAGGTTGACATCCTTGGTGACAAGGGTGACCCGCCGGTCCGGATGTTCGCGCTGGAGCCGGTACGCGACATAGAGGATGCGATGATCGGGAGTGGACGATGAAAAGCTCCTGGCAAACTCCGGATCGAATTCCTGGTCCAGGGCGATGCTAAACGTCCCGCGATCCGGTCCCAGACGGATGCCGGAGTTGAACGAGCGCTCTCCGATGATCCTGTCCAGGATGCGCACGAAATTGCGGGCGTGGAAGTTGATCATCTCGTTGCCTTTCTTGAAATGATCGAGCTCTTCCAGCACCGCGATGGGAAGCACGATGTCGTCTTTCTCAAACGAATCAAGGCACTGGCTGTCGTGCAGAATCACGTTGGTGTCGAGGATGAGAATGTTTGCGGATGAAGGCATGGATTTTATCAAAAATGATACATACCTGAAAATAGGAGTTTTTCGCCAGCCTCTCAACGACAGAAGATCGATTCCGAGAGCTGAACGAACTTCGAATTGACGAACCAGACGAGGACATGCTGACCACAGACCACGGACGACAGACCACGACCACGGATAAAGGACGACATAGTGGCGAGCGGAGTCGCAGCGAAGCCGTCCATGCGGGAAACCACTTTTCCTTGTCTCCCCTCCTCCTTGTCCCCTTTTCTAAAACCACTGTCATCAAGAAGAAACAAATTCCAAATCTCAAACTTCAATTTTCAAATCCAATCTACCTCCATCCCATTATCTCCTTCTCGCAGAAAAATTCTATATTACCCGCACCATGTTTCAGTACACCCGGAATTCATCATGACCCAACGACTCGACTGGAATACCTACTTCATGAGCATCGCCCGCATGGTGTCCGAACGCGCCACCTGCGCACGGGCCTCCATAGGCGCCGTCATCGTGCGCGACCGCAACATCATCGCCACCGGCTACAATGGCTCCCCGGCCGGGCAGCCGCATTGCACCGATGTCGGGTGCCTCATTTACGTATCAAAGAATCCGGACGGCGAGGAAGAGGAAAATTGCTTCCGCACGATCCACGCCGAAATAAACGCCATCACCCAGGCCGCGAAACACGGTGTCAGCATCAACGGCGCGGACATCTACATCACCGCAAGTCCGTGCTACCACTGTCTCAAGACTCTCATGAACTGCGGCATCAAGCGCGTCTTCTACGCCAAGCCGTACAAAATCCACAACATCAAGGAACTCATCGACAACTCCGCCGTGGAGCTCATCCACATCCCGTTGGATTGACGCGTCGTTGCAGCCCCGCAAGGGAACGGAGACTGATCACAAATTCTCGGACAGGAATTCGTCGAACATCTCGTAGAGATTGAGGCGCACCTTTCCTCCGCCTATGCCGTGATTTCCCCGCGGGTAAATGCGCATACTGAATTGCTTTCCCGCGCGCTCCAGGGCGTCGATCAGGTGAAACGTGTTCTGCAGATGCACGTTGTCATCCATGGCTCCGTGCACGATCAAGAGCTTGCCCTTCAGCTTGTCGGCATAGATCATGCACGAGGCCGCCTCGTATCCTTCGGGGTTGTCTTTCGGTCGCTGCATGTATCGCTCGGCATAAATCGTGTCGTAGAATTTCCAATCCGTAACCGGTGCCACCGCGATCCCGGCCTTGAAGTAGTCGCTACCGACCAGCATGGTCATGGCCGCCATGTATCCCCCGTAACTCCAACCCCATATTCCGATCCGACCGGCATCCACGAAGGGCAACGAACGAAGGTACTTCGCAGCTTCAATGAAGTCGCCGGCTTCCGTAATGCCAAGCTTTCGATACGTCA
Source organism: Bacteroidota bacterium (assembly GCA_027021285.1). Taxonomy (GTDB): domain Bacteria; phylum Bacteroidota; class Ignavibacteria; order SZUA-365; family JAADGX01; genus JAADGX01. Next base: position 4,357 of record JALUUP010000031.1, read on the forward strand.
TGAACTTGTAAGCACGCCCTTTTCCCGCCGTTCCCCTCGGATCGACCTGGAAAACAATGTAGCCGTGCTGAGCCAGGTACTGATGCCAGGAACTGATCCACGAGTTGTACACGGTCTG
>JALUUP010000032.1 GCA_027021285.1 Bacteroidota bacterium
CGTTGTCAAAATGGAAGGCGGTTGATCCATCTTTCCACCATGTCTCTTTAAGGTAAAGGTACGAGATGCCCAGCGTCGATGCCGCGGCGGCGCTCACCGCCGCCAGTTTCCAGCCGTTGACGCGAGGATGGGGACGAAGGGAATCGGAAGAAGAGTCGTTCGCGCGGCCGGAAGACGCAGGATCACGTTTTTCACGCTGGGCCATGGCCGTCCCCGATGCCAGGAACAGTACCAACAGCGCCACGAGCGGAACAATCCCACCGTTTTTCAACCTACGCGTCCACGGTTCGTCAAGCACGTCCTGAGGGCTTGCCGGGCCCACCATCTTAGAACTCCTTCATCACTTGCCGGATAAATCCTTCGGCGAATACTTTGAATTCCTTGCGGGCGAGCGCGGGCGTGGCGAAGATCTTCCAGGATTGCCGCACATCCTGGACTTCTTTGTCAGGCGACAGGATGTCGAGGACTTCTGTCGTGAGAACCGTGAATACGACGGTAGAATCCTGGCCCATGGAAACAGGAGGAACTCCGAGAACATCGAGCAGGGCCGAGCGTTTTACCGGCGCGGCATACAGGTACACGCGCAACCCGAGATTTTGCAGCCAGTCACGACGGCGTTCCCGTGGCAACTTGTCTGAAATCGTCAGATACCACGTGGAGAGGTCCTTCCTAAAATCATCCGTATTCGTCCCTACTGATTCCAGGCTCTCGTCCGTACCGAGATTTACAAACATGACGGGAGGGTAATCGTAGTAGCGGGGAGGCATCTGGAAACATCCGTCGACGACAACCGTCATGGACATTCCCAACAAGAGAAGCAACACCGTTATACCAGGTAATTTCATTTTTTTCATCGGAAGTAAGATGCATAAATAAGAACAGAGAATCCAGACCAATAACAGCCCATTTCTCTGATGATCGTGCGCAATGGATAGAACAATTATGAAACAACGTCAAGAATCTTGACACGGCAGTGACTGATATTGAAACAGGAATCGTGAAGCGATCCCTGAAACAACTGAGAAATGGACGGTATGAACTGGCACGATTATAGGATTCAATATAACAGAGTGTTCAGGAGTGAGAGCCATCTGCACCATCCTTTTCCAGGCACTTTGTAACAATCGACAGTAACCCTCCGATATTTCGAGAAATCCCGGGAATGCCCACCCGGGATTTTTCGTTGTTACGGAGCCGTCTCCCGTTTTTTCAGCACGGTGAAACAATAGACAACGACTCTGGAGCGCCTTCAGGCGACAACACGCTGACCCTTCCGCCGGAGACGGAATGATCGCCACAGAACGATTTCAAGCGGATTCATTTTTGAAAGCTTTCCGGGGATGAGTACTTTTATCCCCATGACCGGAGAAAATCTCTTTGGAAAGTCCCTGGACGAGCTACAGAAAATTCTCGCGGAAGCGGGAATGGAGACATACCGCGCCAACCAGGTTTTCACGTGGCTCTACGACAAACACATTCTTGATTTCAACAAGATGACGAATCTCTCGAAGGCGCACCGCGACGCGCTGGCCGCCAGGTACAGGTTGCGTGTACCGGCCATCGTCTCCGAACAGGTAAGCAGCGACGGGACACGCAAGTACCTGCTTGCTCTTGAGGACGGACTGAAAGTCGAGGCCGTGTACATTCCTTCGGAGCGGGAAAGCGCGGGGGAACCAAAACGCCGCACCATCTGCGTTTCAACCCAGGTCGGATGCCCGCTCGATTGCGCTTTCTGTGCCACCGCCGCCATGAAACTGAAGCGCAACCTGACCGCGGGAGAAATACTGGGGCAATGGACGGCGTTGCAGAAACACGTCGGACAACGCATTACCAACCTGGTCTTCATGGGGATGGGCGAACCGCTGCTGAATCTCGACAACGTCCTTCGCGCGATGGAAATTCTGACTCATGACACGACAACGGGTATCGGGGGCAGGCACATCACCGTTTCCACCGCGGGAATTCCGCACGAAATCCAGCGGCTGGCGGACGCGGGCGTCAACGTCAAGCTTGCCGTTTCCCTTCACTCTCTCGACGATGCAGTCCGCTCGCAGCTTATGCCCATCAACAGGAAATACAACCTTGCCGCGCTGATCCCAAGCATGGAATATTACTACCGGAAGACGAAAAAGCGCGTCACGTTCGAGTACGTCCTGTTCGACAACCTCAACGATTCCGAACGCGACGCCGCCCGGTTGGTGAAGTTGACCCGACAAATACCGGGCAAGGTGAACATCATACCTTTCCACAAAATCGATCACACGTCGAACAAAACCCGAACCATGAATCTCGCTCCCAGCACGCCCGAGCGATTCGAGGCTTTCATCGCGCGATTGCGCAGCGACAATGTTACCGTCATGGTGCGGAATTCATCCGGTGTAGATATCGACGCGGCTTGCGGCCAACTCGCGATCAGATCTTCCCTGCGACATATCGACAACCACGGTATCGTCGCCTGAAAAAGGCAGCGTTTCACGCAATTCATCACTACTAACAATGACCAGTACCACAAACGAGGAAGCAATGAATCTAGTCATCTTCGGGCCCCCGGGAGCCGGAAAAGGTACCCAGGCCAAGCGCATCGCGGAGAAACTGAACATCCCGCACATCTCAACCGGCGACCTGTTCCGGAGGGCCATCAGCCAGGAAACACCGTTGGGAAAACTTGCCAAGAAGTACCTCGACGCGGGCAATCTTGTCCCAGATGAAGTGACGATCGGCCTTGTGCAGGAGGAACTCGGCAGTGACAACTGCGCCAACGGGTTCATCCTCGACGGTTTCCCGCGCACGGTAAGCCAGGCCCAAGCCCTCGATGACATTCTTCGACAAAAGAACATCACCCTCGACCGCGTCATCATATTGAACGCGAACGATAATGAAATCATCGGACGCATGCTCAAGCGTGGCCGGGCAGACGACACGCGTGAAACGATCGAAAACCGGCTCAAAGTGTACCTGCGCGACACGGAACCGGTCAGACGGTACTACGAAAAACAGAACCTCGTGGCGGAAATCGACGGCATCGGCGAAATACCCGACATCACCGACCGCATCCTTTCCGCGCTGGCCGTATGATCCTGCATTGCATGAACCGGACCATCGTTATCGCGGCGGGTTTTCTCATCGCGTCGGCGGGTCTGTCCAGTCCACCCGCGCGGGCACAGTCCATCGAGGACCTCGTCAAAACATTGGGCGTCCGGGACATCGCACGGGGCTACCTCCAACCCGTTGCAGACGCGATAGGCGCCGGGTTCAACAGCGGCTTCTACCACTCCGCCGCCGTTCCCCGGGGGTTCCACGTTTACGGAGGAGTGAAAGCCACGTGGATCTTTATTCCTCCCGCGAACCGGCAGTTCGTCGCCACACTGCCTGCGGAACTGACGGCCCTCGGATACCCCTCTTCCGTCACAACGGCATCCGCGTTCGGCAGCAAGGGCGCCGTGGTACGCTCTTCAACGGATACTACACGCTACCCGAGTTTCACCCTGCCGAACGGAATTGATTCTGACCAGTTCATGCTTCTCGTTCCCCAGATTTCTGTCGGATCGATCCTCGGCTCGGAAATTGTCCTTCGCGGCATTCCGCCCATAATGCTGGATCCGGCGGTCGGGCGCGTCTCGCTTCTCGGTGTAGGCGTCAAGCACAGCACCACCCAATACGCGGAGTTGCCGTTCGACATCGCGGTCATGGCCGCCGCACAACGCTTTACGCTCGACGACGTACTGAAAGTGACCAACTACAACGTCAACGTTATTCTCAGCGTGGACCTGCTGGCATTTACGCTCTACGCGGGCGCCGGATACGAAGGATACCAGATCGAGGCCAGCTACAGGTATAAGCCGGATCCAGCCAACTCCGCACCGGGCCTGGACAAGGAAACGAACTTTTCCCTCGATTTCTCGGGTCTCAACCGCCGGATCACCCTCGGCATGAACATCCAGGTCATCCCGCTGGTGGACGTCAGCATCGACTACGGTTTCGGCGCATACGACACCGCGACTCTGGGAATCGGCTTCGCGATATAAACGGAATGCCGCCACAGCAATCCATCCTGACGCGGGAGAGCAAACAAATCCATCATGCACAGACATTCATCGTATACCATGCTTCGTTGTAACATCTTCACACCCCAAGCGCGTTTCGCCTTTCTGCTCCTCGCGGCAATGATTGTCCTGGGCCGCGCGCCCGCTCTTGCCCAGACTTTCAATACCAAGGCCCTGCTGGAAGATTATTCACGGGAGATTTTTGAAACAAACGCCGCCGGGTTCATGGGACCGCTCGTCATCGTCGCCAACGTGGGCGCCAACGACGCGCTGTACAACTCCGCCTACGTCCCCGCGACGAACGGCTTTTACGTGCGACTTTCCGTCCGGACCATGTTCGCCACCGTGCTGGAAAGCGAGAGAACGTACACCGCCCACCTGCCCCTGGAACAAAAGAACAATCCGCATCCCGTCGGATCGGC